>JAYZAM010000200.1:0-5289 GCA_036339715.1 Pseudomonadota bacterium
TCGGGGCTATACGCGGCTTCCCTGTTGAAAAAAAATTTTGGACCCAGCAAAATCAAACCCACCCAAGCAGAGCCCAAACCGTGTGCATTGAGCAACCACAAAATATTTCCATGTGCCGCAAGCATCAGCGGTGGGGCAAGCGACTCGGTGGCCGCATCAGGATCCCTCATGTGCAGGACAGCAATCCCGATCAGGCCGAAGAAGATAAAACTCCAAATCGAAAAGAAAATGCCGAGCGGAAGTTCTGGTGGAATACCGGCCACGACCGCACGATCCCCAATCGATTCGCCAATCCCGAACGCCGGTAATGCCGGAATCGCGAATTGAAGGATCGCGACCAAAACGAACACGTATTTTATCACTCTGGCCTCCGCAGCTCTGCGCTGTACATCGCAGACCCCGTCCAAAACTTCCAGTCACCGTTTGTTGATGACCTAGTTTGATCGAGCCGCGACTTTGTAGAGGGTTATGAACAATTCTCGCATGGCGGGTTCCGCAAGACCGGCCCCTCCGGGGGATTTTGCCATTAGTTCCAGATCGTGAAGACGTTCCACCAAACGGGTCAGATGTGACGATGGCCACTTTCGCAAGCGGTTCTGAAATGCTGGCCATTCGGATTTCCAGACCGGCGGCTTCAGTTTCATTCCGACATTTGCGCCATCGCGATCGCCCTGCAGCGCATGCGCTTCGAGCATTCGACTGGCTTCGGTTTCGAACATCCGAACCAGACTGATCGGCGACAAACCGGCGTCGACCACACGATCCAGTTCCGCCTGGGCCGCTTCTGCGTCGCCATTTAGAGCGAGTAAGACCGCACGCCGAGCGCTCTCGTCTGCATTGGTTTCACACAGCGCTCGGATATCGTCGACGCTAATCGCACGGTCGAGCTGGTAGGCATAAATCGCCAGTTTCTCCATTTCCGCGTTGGCCAGACTGCGATGCCCCGGTAGGCCACTGACAAAAACAGAGAGCGCATCGCTTGAAATCTCAATGGACTGACGACTCAAATACTGACGCACCAGTTCCGATAAGTCCGCAGCCGAATCCGAAAAAAGGTGCAGCGCCGCAGCGTGGGGTGCGGCCTCAAAAGCTGTGCGCAATTTGGATCGTGTGTTGAGAGGTCCATTCTGAACGATGAGCTTCGCCGCAACCCGTTCGGACGGCAGCTCCAGTACATCTTTCAGCAAAGAAAATAGCTTTTCGCCTTTGGTTCGGATCCGGATAATGGTCCCGTCACCTAACAGGGAAACAGCTTCCAACGCATCAAAAAGGCGCGAGGGCTCGCGCTTCATATCATCCTCGTCCAACGTCAGAACCGTACTCGGCTGAGCCGATTCCCACGCCTTAATGAGAGTATTTGCGGTATCCGCTACGACGCCTTCATCATCCCCGAAGATCAAGGCGAATGCGCAAGCAGGGTCAGGCTTTTTGGCAAAGCGCTCTGCGCTGCCGCCCTGGAACTTCATTGCGCATTGGCCATGGCGATGCGCAGATCATCAGCAATCCGTCTCGCCAGAATCAACATGGCCCGGTCCGTTGCGTCAATCTGCGCCGTAATATCCGAGAATGGGGCATCCGGGACCAGAAAGCTCGATTCAGCCGAGGAGCTTCCAGCAATCGCATTATCGCCAAAGGACAAGACATAATCAGCCTTCACGATCACATCCGTTCGCGTCGCCGACTCGTCCGGCCTCAGCGCAAGACGGGCGAGCGATTCGTCCAAAACCACGTCGAGACTGGCAGGCCCGTCCAATCCGGGCAAACCGGGCCCAAGCTCTTGCAAAAGAGCTTTCTTCAAAGCCTGTCCGGCGCGGCCGTCGATTTGTGTGATCGAGATGTTTCCAGCACCGCCGCCATTGGCATAAAGCGGCGTGAACCCGCAGGCGGATACGATCAGGGCGAATAGAGCAATAGCAATCTGTTTCATTACACCACGATATTCACGATCCGCCCGGGAACCACAATGACTTTCTTGATCGATTTGCCGTCGATGAAAGATTGCAAAGCTGGCTCCGCCATGGCGATGGCTTCGATTTCGTCCTTGCTGGCGGTTTTTGAGACTGAGATTTCCGCCCGGCGTTTGCCATTGACCTGAATGGGCAGCGTCACACTGTCCTCAACCAACAAAGCCGCATCAACGTCCGGCCAGGCGGCTGCAGAGCAAAGCCCGTCTCCGTCAATCAGATCCCAGCATTCTTCTGCCAGGTGTGGCATGAACGGTGTCAGGCAGCGCGCCAGCATGGATGCCCCTTCAGACCGAGCCGACAAGAGATCATCGCCGCCTTGTTCTGCCTTCTTTAAAGCACTGACCCATTCGTGGATCGTCGCAATTGCAGAATTAAACCGGAATTCTTCAATCGCCTTGTCGATCGCCGATACAGCCTTGTGCGACGTTCGGCGCAGAGCGGTCGCCGCTTCCGTCGTCCCCGGTGTATCCCCCACGTTCGTGTGATCCGCAAGCGCGTTAAACACGCCCCAGACGCGTTGCACGAACCGTCCAGCGCCCTCTGCCCCGGACTGGGTCCACTCGACATCGCGCTCGGGTGGACTATCCGACAAGACGAACCAACGCGCTGTATCTGCGCCAAACGTGGCGATGATATTGTCCGGGTCGACCGTGTTCTTTTTCGACTTGGACATTTTTTCGATGGCACCGACGGAAACCGGCTCGCCTGAACCCATCTCAAACCATCCATCATCACGCTGCTCGACTTCACTTGGCTGCAGCCAACGACCATCCGAAGACTTATAAGTCTCGTGAGTGACCATGCCCTGCGTAAACAGACCCGCAAACGGTTCGCCACTTGGCAGATCAACCTCACCGACATCACGCATGGCGCGCATAAAGAACCGCGCATATAGCAGGTGTAGAACAGCGTGCTCAACGCCGCCAACATACTGATCTACCGGCAACCAGTAGGCGCGCTCCTCAGGATCATCGACGCTCGCGAAACGGGCGAAATACCAGCTTGAATCGTTGAATGTATCGAGCGTATCGGTTTCCCGCCGCGCCGCTTTTCCGCATTCCGGACAGCCAACATCTTTCCAGGTCGGATGGTGATCCAGCGGATTGCCCGGCTTGTCGAAGCTCACATCATCCGGAAGACGCACGGGCAGATCTTTCACCGGCACCGGTACGATTCCGCAATCGTCGCAATGAATCACTGGAATGGGGCATCCCCAATAGCGCTGTCGTGAAACTCCCCAGTCACGCAAGCGATAATTCACCGTGCCCGACCCAAGTCCCATAGCTTCGATCTTTGCGATCGCCAGGGTTTTGGCCTCAGTGATTTCCCTGCCATCGAGGAAGTCGGAATTCATGATCGATCCCGGCCCCGTATAAGCCGCGTCCATGTCGTCGCCTTGCCCGGTCGACACCCACTCGGCCGACGCCGCATCCTTATCGGAGGGCTTCACAACGGGAAGGATTGGCAAATTGTATTTGCGGGCGAAGTCAAAGTCACGCTGGTCATGCGCAGGACAGGCGAAAATCGCGCCCGTCCCGTACCCCATAAGCACGAAGTTCGCGATATAGACGGGAAGCTCGACCCCATCCGAAAACGGGTGTTTGACCTTGAGCCCGGTATCAAAGCCCATTTTCGGGGCTTTTTCGATATCGGCTTCGGACGTCCCGACTTTGGCGCATTCGGCCCGAAAGGCGTCCAGCTCCGCATTGGTCTCGGCCATTTCGATGGTCAACGGATGGTCCGGAGACAAGGCGACAAAGCTCGCGCCGAAAAGCGTATCTGGGCGCGTGGTAAAAATCTCGACGCCACTTTCGTGCGATGTCGGTTTCTCCCCGACCCACTCAAAGCGCATTTGCAAGCCTTCAGACCGTCCGATCCAGTTTGCCTGCATGGTTCGAACTTTTTCAGGCCAGCGCTCGAGTTTTTGGACCTGATCCAGCAAGTCTTCGGCATAATGGGTAATTCGGAAGAACCATTGCACCAGCTCGCGCTGCTCTACCGGCGCGCCAGATCGCCAACCCTTGCCGTCAATCACCTGCTCATTCGCGAGCACGGTATTGTCGACGGGGTCCCAGTTCACTTTGGCTTTCTTCTGATAGACCAGCCCCTGGTCCATGAATTTCAGGAACAAGCGCTGCTGTTCGCCATAATAGTCCGGATCACAGGTTGCGAACTCGCGGGACCAGTCGAGAGACAATCCCAGCTTTTCGAACTGCGATTTCATGGCGGCAATGTTCTGATAGGTCCATTCGCCCGGATGAACGCCTTTTTCCATCGCTGCATTTTCAGCCGGCATCCCAAATGCGTCCCACCCCATCGGGTGCAAAACATTGTAACCCTTCGCCTTTTTATGGCGTGCGACGACGTCCCCCATCGCATAATTTCGAACATGCCCCATGTGCAGCCGGCCAGATGGGTACGGAAACATTTCCAGCACATAGGCTTTTGGCATGTCGCCCGCATCTGCCGGCGTGCTTGCCTTAAACAGGTCCGCCTGCGCCCAAGCTTCACGCCATTTGGGTTCCGCGGCTTGCGGATCATATCTTGAGGCCATGGCCTCCCCCATTAAGTCAAATTAGCCGATTTCAGAGGCTTTGAGATTGCGCGCCCGCACGAGGATCGCATTTTCAAGCTGGATACCTGTCTCGGAATCCGTCGCAGCATCCGTCCAGACGCCATCCTGATTCACCTGACGGAAGACACTGACTTTGACGCCGTCGGCCCGCAGCCGAGAGTCGAGAATATAGACGGTCGCTTTAATCCGTTCGGAGGTCGCGTCCTGGAAAGAATGCCAACCATAGATGATGGTCCCACCATACGGGTCGGCGCTTTCGAGAGGCAGAGCCTGAAGCGTATCGAGGCTCGCGCGCCACAGATAAGGGTTCGCGCCGCCGGAAATCTCTTCGACAACCCGGTTCTCGACATTGTTGCTTCCGCCGAAAATGCAGCCCGTGAGTGCGAGACTTCCGAGTGTTGCTGCGATGAGCGATGAAACTGCCTTCATATCGTCATTTCCCGTTGGCAAGACCTTGTTGATTAACTGTCTCTATAACACCTGATACGGAGCCTGCCAGTGCCCAAGTGCTGTGTCTGCTAAAAGCTGAGAGGACGCGTATGAAACGGACCCTTCTGACAGGCATTATCGGTCTCATGACCGGACCGCAATTTGTCTTGGCTCAGGGCGGTGCCCCGCTGGAGGCAGAACTCGACATTGAGACGGTAATCGTTGTCATGCCCGTTTCGGACAGCGATTCAGATCTTGATGCAGAACCCCTGCTGGGTGAGCTCTCTTTAAATGGCGGTGCGGAGAAAGTGCTGGAAA
>JAYZAM010000201.1:0-7563 GCA_036339715.1 Pseudomonadota bacterium
CGCCATCTGTACAGACCGAAACGAAATCGCCATTCTTGGCCGCCGCCCGCAGCATGGCGGGGCCGCCAATATCAATATTCTCGATACAGTCTTCGAACCCTGCCCCGGAAGCCACGGTCGCTTCAAATGGGTAAAGGTTGATATAGACGAGATCGATCGCTTAGATGCCGTGCCGCTCAGCATCGGCCTGTTGGCTTTCATTGTCGCGCAGATAAAGCAGACCGCCATGTACCGCGGGATGCAGCGTCTTCACACGGCCATCCATCATCTCTGGAAAACCGGTCAGGTCTGCGACATCCTTGACCTCCAACCCAGCTTCCTTGAGGGCGCGTGAGGTGCCGCCAGTCGACACCAGTTCCACGCCAAAGCCAACAAGCGCTTGCGCACGCTCGACCAGCCCTTCCTTGTCAGAAACAGAAATGAGGGCACGGCGAATTTTTGTAGATTGGGTCATTTGGCGGCTTTCAGGCGATTGGGGCTGAACACGCTCGCTCGCGTATCATGAGTCCCGTTGCCGTCAACCTGTGCGCATCACGTCTTCTGTGGTGCTTGGAGGCGAATAGGCGGGTACGAGCTGCGCAAGCAGAGTCATTGCGTCATCCGATTCACGTTCTGCAGCTTTGGCGAGCAGGCGCTCGAGGCGCGGTGAAAACCCAACAGGTTCCTGTTTGCGGCTCTCAGGTGTTACCTTATTCAAGCCCGCCACGCCGGTTTCGATTAAACGCTCATCGGCATAGGTCAGCTCTTCATGTAGCTTTTCACCTGGGCGCAGCCCAGTCGTCATTATTTTGATGTCCTGGTAAGGGATCATGCCTTTCATCCGGATCATTGCTTCGGCGAGCGTTCTGATCCGGATGGGGTCCCCCATATCCAGAACGTAGAGAGAGGCTTCACCGGGCGTACCATTGTGTGCAGCGCCCTGTAAGACGAGTGAGGCGGCTTCTTCCACAGTCATGAAATATCGCGAAACCTGATCGTCTGTCAGTGTCAGTGGACCGCCCGCCGCGATCTGACGCTCGAACAAAGGCACGACAGACCCCGACGAACCCAGTACATTGCCGAAGCGAACCATCGATACGCGTAAGTTCGTACCTTTGGCGCGATAGGCAAGCGCCAGTTCGGCAAGCCGCTTTGTCGCCCCCATCACATTATCCGGATCGACCGCTTTGTCAGTTGAAATGAAGACAAGACGCTCAAGCCCGCATTCTATGGCGATGTCCGCGGCATTAATGGTGCCGCCAACGTTGGTCAGGATTGCCTCGCAGGCATTGAGCTCCATCAACGGTACGTGTTTCAGAGCAGCGGCGTGGATCAAGATGCTCGGGCGCGCTTCCTGCACAGCCTGTCGCAACCGGTTTTTATCCCGGACGTCCCCAATCTGAGCGGAAATTTCGAGCTCTGGGTAAGACTCTCGAAGCGTCAGATCGATTTCGTACAGATTGAACTCAGACGCATCAAAGAGCGTAATTTGAGCGACCCCGATTTCCGCACATTGCCGGACAAGCTGTGAGCCAATTGTTCCACCTGCTCCGGTCACAAAGACGCGCTTTCCTTGAAGCAGGTTGCGCAACGGTTCGAGATCGAGCTTGCGAACCGGGCGTGCTAAAAGATCCGCAGGTCTAACGCTTTGAAGGTGAAGGCCCTCTCGGTTCGCTCCCAGCGCCATGACTTGGGATCCGTGCTGGGTTGCGGTTTCCAGCACCGCATTCATCGTCTCGTGTTCTCGGATTGCGCCCGCTACGGCGACCCATGGCTTTGCGTCATATCTGACTGCGAGCAAGTCGAGCATCTTACCGAGCTCATCCAGCCCGCCGAAGACCGGTACACCACGGATCGCGCGTCCAGGTTCCGCACCATCAGATTCGATCAATCCAAGGATGCGCACTGGGGCGCCGCCTTTGGTGGCTTGAAGATCCCGCAGGACGTCGGCAGCCTCAACAGCGTTTGCCACCAGAATGGCCATAGGGGCGTCATCACGAAGGCCCCGGAAAATCTGAAATGGACGCCGAGTTGATCGCGACAGCGCGACCATCCGTCCTAAGAAAATTATTCCGACCCAGATCAGAAGTGCGAGTGGCAAACTCGAGCGCGGAAAACCGACCAAACGATTCCATAGGAAAATGATAGGGAGAAAAATTAGAGCGGTAAGGGCAACCGCCTGAATGATTTTTGATGCATCCGGCCATCCGGAATGGCGCCAGACCTGACGGTGAACGCGCAATAGGAAGAAGGAGATGGCCGCAGCCAGAGCAAATGCTGAAGCAGCACCAACCACTGTTGCGATGGCTTCAACCGGTGCTCCGGACGTAGCGCTCCACCTGGCATAGATCGCGATGACCATGGAGAGAAAAGCGGCGCTTACGTCAAACCCGAGGGTCAACGCCATCGCGCGTTTAGCTTCAATCTCTGGCTTCATGCGTCTTCTACCCTCAAGAACGCCCACCACACACAGTTCGGTGGTTTTGATCCGTCGCTATTGGGCGACGCGTATCCGCTCAAGACAATCTGCTGGCTCCGTTCGATGATCCCCCTCCCCAGGTAGATCGTTTCTTCTAGAGCCGCTTTTGCATGGCTCGTCTTGAACCGCCACTTAGAACCTAAACTGCTGTCCAAGACAATGGAATCTCCCGCCATGTGAGGAGTAATTGTCGGATGCAAATGAAATCGCAAAGAGTAGGCAATCGTTGCCTCACTTTCGGCCGCACCTGCTGAGACGGGCCTCGCAAGCGAGTCTTCTCCGGTAAGACGCTTACCATCACCCGACATGAATAAGCGTCTTCTGTGCAACAGTCCGAACTCTTTTTTGTATCCACCGTGCTGGGCGTCGAGCCAGATTTCGTCATCTTCCTCCAAACGCTTGGCAGAAATACCCTCTGGTCCGGCGGGATACAGCAAACGTGTGTCTTCGTTCGTCTGAAAACGGGAAGAATCCTGATTGGCGAGAATCAAAGTGGAGTGTGCGCCGGTGCGGCGCACGGCGGCTCGAAAGGCGATGTCGATTTCCGGGCTGCAGGCGCAAGACGTGACAATCCGGGCCGCGCCGTCATGTAGTTCGAAGCCCAGCGCGCCAGCATGTGCCTTGTCCCCGAAAGGGGGTTCCGGCGCCGCCCCTGCGTCCAGGACCAAAAGCGTCTGACCTTTTTCAAGCTTATGGAATCCAGACTTCGGAGCGACCGAGAAACGCCGTGGAGGAGCGTCCATATGAGCGAGCACGGCATCTACAGCTTGCGGCCATCTTTCGTCGCCGTCGTGGAACGGCATTAAAGCGCCATCGGCAGATTTGAAGAAGGAGACCATGCCTCCGATGCGTGCGATCCAGCGCGTTAGAAATTCGGGAATGTCGCGGTCGCTGCGGGTGAGCAGATCATGAATGGTAATCAAATCTGCCAAACAGCTTAGGGCCCGCGCTGGCGAACGGCTGACATGCCCACCATCGGGAAAGAATTGCGCTGTGCATTCGCTCTCGAGGCGCATTTCCGCGTCATCCAGCCCTTTGCCGCGGCCAAGACAAATCGCGTGTGCCAAAGCGAGGGTGCAGCCGCGCCATCGAGCGTTTGGCTCAAGCTCGGAATCGACCAGCGCCAAAACATGTCTGGCTTGTCGACCGAGCGCCTCTAGCCGTGCCTCGCAAGCCGCCGGCGGGCCCGCCTCAAACAGAGCTGACCCACAGCGCATCCAATTCCAGACACGGTCAGCCGCACAACCCATTCGCCATGTGAAACCGTCAAAGCGACCAAAATTCTCGATCCAGTCATCGACCAGATAGCGCGCACGGTCGGCCCCGACCTCGCCTTGCGTGAATAGATCAGGCAGCCAGTCAAATCGGTGTAATCGATTGGCATAATGACGCGATGGCATAGCCGCAGACCAGGGTGCCGTTCCGTCTTTCAGCTCCAGTCGATCCATGCCGATCCGCCAAACCCCGCGCATCAGCATTTCGCCACGCAGATCATCAGGGGCTATGATTTGGCGCATATGTAGCCCGAATCCGTCCGGCGCGCTGCCGGCGATCCGCAAGCGATGTACGGCAGAGACCTTCGCGTCTTCGCCTGGTCGCCCGGCAAAACGGTCCCAAACCGCAGCGTCTTCAGATTCGCTACGTTTCGCTTTCAGAGGGGTAGATGAGTCGGCATCGCTCATACAGGCTAAAGCTCTAGATAGTTGCTCCGATACGGAGGTCAGAAATATTCTTTGCGTACGCGTCAGGGCCGCCACGGAACACTGCAGATCCGGCGACAATCGCTGTGACGCCAGCGGCGATCGCACGCGGTGCCGTCTCCGGGTTCAGGCCCCCGTCGACTTCCAAAATAATGTCGCGGCCGCTGGCATCGATTTTCGAACGCAGGATTTCGATTTTGCGAAGCTGACTTTCGATGAAACTCTGACCACCAAAGCCCGGATTGACCGACATGACCAGGATCAGGTCGATATCCTCAAGGACCGGATCGACCACTTCAGCCGGCGTTCCAGGGTTCAAAGCCACACCGGGTTTCATACCGGCGGCTCGGATCGCCTGAATTGTGCGATGGAGGTGCGGACCGGCCTCAGGGTGCACGGTCAAATAATCCGCGCCCGCCTTGGCAAAATCATCAATATAAGGATCAACCGGCGCAATCATCAGATGGACATCAAAGGGTTTATCCGAATGTCGACGCAGCTTGCTGATGACTGGCGGCCCGAATGTGAGGTTCGGGACGAAATGCCCATCCATCACATCAACATGGATCATATCCGCACCGGCATCGTCGATACGCCGAATTTCGGCGCCGAGCTCGGCGAAATCTGCTGAGAGAATCGATGGAGAAATAAGGACGTTGCTCATGCTGCACGCCTAAAGCGGAACCGCCGTCAGCACAAGTCTGACAGCGGCACTCGATTTCGTGGAATGTGTCGCAGGAATTAGTATCCTGGCGCGTACTGAACCGGCACAACATAGGCGCCGTCTTCACGGAACTCGACGTTCACGCGTTGTCCGGGCTGGATGTTGGTGTCCGCAGGCTGGACGAATACTTTCACATTGCCATCGTCAAACTCGACAGTTGCGGCGAGCCCTTGCTTGGTGCCTGCAGCCGTGCCGATCATGTTGCCAGCGATTCCGCCGAGGACAGCTCCGCCAATCGCACCTGCGGTTTGGGCTTTGTCGCCGCCGCCAATTTCAGAGCCTGCAAGACCGCCCAGAACAGCGCCAGTCGCGGTGCCGATAATTGAACGGTCAGGTTTGATGGTGACAGCGCGGACATTGGTCACGACACCTGGCTTAACGGTCATCGCATAGCCGACAGAACTAGAGCTTACAGTATTTGCTCCATATGTGCTTTGGCACCCTGCCAGCGCGAGTGTTGTCGCGGCGATTGCGCCAGTAAAAAGTTTTACGGGAGCCCGAGCGGCTGAGGTTTGAACGGTCATTGGGTGTGCTCCTTATGCACGGGATAAGTTTGGCCCTTTTTTGCGCCAGTACAGGTGAACCCCTTATGAACCTGAAAAGGCATGTTTGAGGCAAAATCGCCAAAATGGATGACAAATCCGTCAGATTTCGCGTTTCAGACGAGCAATATAAAAAGCATCATGCGCAAAGGACGCGTTGGGGAGCGTCAGAACATCTCCCAAAGCTGAGATCGAAGGCTCAAAACCCTGAATTTCATGCGGTTTCACGGGCAGACGTGCCGCCGCGGTGTCTTGGAGAACGCGATCGACGATCTCAACACCTTCATGTGGAAGAGGGGAACAGACGCAGTAAATCAGGGTACCACCCGGTTCCAGCATTTCGAGACTTGCTCTCAGAAGACGTTCCTGAATATTTGAAAATCGCGCGACATCGGTCGGCGACTTGATCCAAGCTCCTTCAGGATTGCGTCTGAGCGTTCCAAGCGCTGAGCATGGGGCATCTAAAAGAATTTTATCGACCGGCGTGTCGGGCCGCCATTGCGTCGCATCTGCCAGGACGGTTTCGACTGTGCCATGAAAACCGGTACGCCAAAGATTTTGCTTGAGGCGTTTTAGGCGGGGTTTTGACCGATCGATTGCGGTGACGTTGGCGCCGCTTGCTGCGAGTTGCATGGTTTTTCCGCCCGGCGCAGCACAAATATCGAGGATCTTGTCTTCAGCGACCGCATTCAACAGGCGCGCTGGAAGGGTGGCGGCGACGTCTTGTACCCACCAGTCACCGGTCTCATAGCCAGGTATCGTATCGATGGCCTGGCCTGAAACTCGAACCGAATAACCGGCGGTAACTTCGCCGTCTACTCGGGTGGAGAGGGCCTGCGGATCGCCGTTTTTGGGGGTCAGATAAATGTCGGGTGTCTCGGTTTGGGCAGCAACAAGCGTATTTGCCGCTTTTGCACCAAGCCCCTGTATGGCGATCGTTCGCAGCCAGGCTGGCCAGTTGGCTTCGACCGGAGCGTCATCAAACGCGGACCGATCCGCAACGACTTTACGCAAGACCGCATTCAGAAATCCCGTCGCCCGATGTGCGCGTGGCCACAATTTCGCGGCTGCAACGGTTTCGCCCACGACAGCGTGGTCGGGTGTTTCGAGAAGCCAGGCTTGCGCCGCACCGATCCGCAGCAAGGCGCGGGACGGCGGTGTCGCTGTTTCCAGAGGCCGGTTCAGAAAAGGCGCGAGCCCGGCATCAATCCGTCCCAACTGCCGGATGGCGGCGCTAGTCATAGCGCGCGCAAAACCGCGATCTGCCCCACTAAGGGCATCAAAGCTCTCCGTCGTCGCCAGCGCCTCTTCGAGCGTTCTGTTTTCTTCGAGCACCGTCATCAGGAGCTCGGCCGCAGCCAGACGGGCTTTGGCGCCGCTCATCGTTTGTTTTCAATCGAATGGATCAACGCAGAGTCTAGCCCCATGGGCCTGCCGCGTGGCGCGGTCGAACATTTGTCGGTTCCACGCCCATCTCCGCCGCCAGTCTCTGCAACGCCTCAATCCGGTTTTGCGTTGCCGGGTGGGTCGAAAACAAGCTATCGCCGCGCCGGCCTGCGAGCGGGTTCATAATATACATATGCGCCATGGCCGGGTTCTCTTCCGCACGTTTATTGATCGTTGCTCTAGCACCGCGATCGATTTTCGCCAGTGCGGATGCCAGCCAGAGTGGATTTCCGCAAATTTCTGCGCCGCGCTTGTCCGCTTCGTATTCGCGCGAGCGGCTGATGGCCATCTGAACGAGGCCTGCCGCCATAGGGGCAAAGATCATGACTGCCAAGCCGGTCAACATGCCACCGCGTTCGCGATTGGTGAAGAACAAAGCAAAATTTGCGAGCATGCCGATCGCGCCAGCAATCGTCGCTGTCACGGTCATCGTAAGCGTATCCCGGTTCTGAACGTGCGCGAGTTCATGTGCCATAACGCCCGCCGTTTCTTCGCGTGAAAGCAGGCTAAGCAGTCCGGTTGTTGCGGCCACCGCAGCATTTTGCGGGTCGCGTCCGGTCGCAAATGCATTGGGTTGCTGGGTGTCTATGATGTAGATTTTCGGCTCCGGCATATTGGCCGATTGTGCCAGCGCTTTCGTGTCCTGCACGAAGGTTCGGATGACTGGGCTGCGATCACTTTCGTCGACCTGCC
>JAYZAM010000202.1:0-4342 GCA_036339715.1 Pseudomonadota bacterium
ATGGGTGCCGGCAAGTCAACGGTCGGCCGTCGACTGGCCGAAAAGCTTCGGCGCCCCTTCATAGACAGCGACGATGAAATTGAAAAAGCTGCAGGTTTGTCTGTGTCAGATATCTTTGCACTGCACGGCGAAGATGAGTTCCGGCGGGTTGAGCACAAAGTGCTGACACGTCTGCTCAATGGCCCGCCACAGATACTTGCCACCGGTGGCGGCGCTTATCTGAACGAGGCAACGCGTGAACTCATGCGGGAGAAAGCTGTGACGGTATGGCTGAACGCCGATCTGGAAACGCTTTGGAAACGCGTCTCACGGCGCAATCATCGCCCCTTGTTACAGCGACCCGACGCGAAAGAAGTGCTTTCCAACTTGTTTGATCAACGTCGTCCTATATATGAGCTCGCTGATCTAACCGTCCACAGCGTGGACGGACCGCATTCAAAGACGGTGACGTCGATTCTTAAGGCTCTGGAGACATGGACGCCGATACCCTAACCGAGCCGACCACCGTTCGCGTTGATCTCGGCGAACGCAGCTATGATATTCTGATTGGCGCAGGATTGCTCGGCCGGGCTGAATCCTACCTGTCGCCGTTTCTAAAGCAAAAGCGCGTTTTTGTTCTGAGCGACGAAACGGTCTGGGCGCTGCATGGGCAGACGCTGCAGGACGGGCTAGCGCGCGCCGAAATAAAGACAATAGAAAAAGTCCTGCCGGCGGGCGAGCGGACGAAAAATTGGACCTTATTGGGCGAAACGGTCGATTGGCTTCTCGCGCAAGGGGCAGGGCGGGATGATATCCTGATCGCGCTCGGCGGCGGCGTGATCGGAGACCTGACCGGATTTGCCGCCTCTATGCTCAAGCGCGGCATGCAATTTGTTCAGATCCCAACGACTTTGCTCGCGCAAGTCGATAGCTCGGTGGGCGGCAAGACCGCCGTGAACAGCCAGCACGGAAAAAACCTGATCGGAGCGTTTTATCAGCCGCGGCTGGTCTTGGCCGACACAGATGTGCTGGCGACACTGCCAGATCGTGAAAGACGTGCGGGATATGCCGAGATCATCAAATACGGCTTGATCAATGATCGCGCCTTTTTCGACTGGCTCACCGGACATGGGGATGCAGTCCTTTCCTTGGACCCAGATGCTATAATGGAGGCCGTCGCTGTATCGTGCCGCGCCAAAGCGGCCATTGTGGCTCAAGATGAACAAGAAGGCGGCGTTCGCGCTCTGCTAAATCTCGGCCATACATTCGGACATGCTCTAGAAGCCGAAAACCAATATCGCCCGGATCTTTTGCATGGCGAAGCCGTCGGAACCGGTATGGCGCTGGCGCTGCGCTATTCGGCGCGTCTTGGCCTAATCTCGTCGGATGAGGCAGAGCAGGGCGCTGCATTGATTTCGAATTCTGGCCTCGAAACCAATCTCGGATCGGTTGCTGGTGGACCCTACACAAGCGCGACACTGGTTGAGGCGATGCGCCAGGACAAAAAGGCGCGCGCCGGAAAAGTTCCGCTAATCCTTGCAAAGGGACTGGGCGAAGCCTTTATCTATCCAAACGCAGACCTGTCAGATGTGCAGGACTTTCTACAAGAGGAGCTGCAAAAAAGCTGATGATTATCGGCACGATTGTCACCATTCTGGTGCTTATAAGTATGTCGGGATTCTTCTCCGGCTCCGAAACCGCCCTGACGGCCGCGAGCCGGGCGCGCATGCATCAACTCGAAAAAGACGGCGATAAGCGCGCAAGCCTGGTCAATAAACTGATTTCAGACCGCGAAAGGCTCATTGGGGCCATTCTGCTCGGAAACAACCTCGTCAACATTCTGGCTTCGGCGCTGGCAACGAGCCTGTTCGTTAGCCTCATGCCCGGACCCACAGGTGTGGCGACCGCGACGGCTGTGATGACTGTGCTGGTCCTGGTTTTCGCGGAAGTCCTTCCGAAAACCTATGCGATCACGAGACCCGACAATATGGCAATGTCCGTGGCGCGACCAATTGCATGGTTTGTTGCGGTTGCAAGCTGGATCGTGACTGGCATCCAGGCCATCGTAAACACGACCCTGCGGGTCATTGGCGTTAAACCACCGGATGACGAGGTCACTGCCGAAGAGGATATTCGAGGCACCATCGATCTTCACCATTCTGAAGAAGGTCTCGACGCCAAAAATCGTCACCGCCTGGTGGGGGCGCTGGACCTTAAAGACATGACCGTCGAAGAGGTCATGATCCATCGCAAAAACATTACCATGATCGATGCCGATCAATCAGCTGACGCGATTGTCCGACAGGCGCTTGCCAGTCCGCACACACGCTTGCCACTCTATCGCGGAGATCAGGAGGAAATCGTCGGCATCTTGCACGTGAAAGACCTGTTGCGCGCTATTGTCGGGAATAATGGCAAGACATCTGGTCTCGATATTCTCGAAATTTGCCGTGACCCCTGGTTCATCCCCGAAACGACGGCGGCAGAAGATCAGCTGGATCTATTTTTAAAACGTAGAAACCATTTTGCGCTCGTCGTAGATGAGTACGGCGCGTTGCAAGGTCTGGTAACACTCGAAGACATTCTAGAAGAAATTGTCGGCGATATTCGCGATGAGTATGACGTGGTCGTACGCGGGGTCAGACCGCAGTCTGACGGGTCTGTCTATGTCGAAGGCGGCGTGACCATTCGTGATCTGAACCGCGCGATGGGATGGGAGCTTCCCGATGAAGAAGCCGTCACCATTGCGGGTCTGGTGATCCATGAGGCGCAGACGATTCCGGAGCCAGGGCAGCGTTTCGCATTCTATGGCTATCGGTTCGACATTGCCCGCAAGAACCGCAATCAAATCACGGGACTGAAAGTCATGCCGGTGCGGGAAGACCGGGATGGCCAGGATGCGTAGCTTTGACGAGATCTTGGATCTCGCGGCTGGGTTTCATGGCGCGCGGGAGGATGTTCTGGAACGTGCGCACAATGAACACGCCGTCTCTGATTATAGCCTAACCAGCGATGATCGTTATCTCGCTGAAATGGCAAAAGCGGTCTTCAGCGCCGGGTTCAGCTGGAAAGTGATCCGCAATAAGTGGTCAGGTTTTGAAACAGCTTTCGATGGATTTCAGCCCAATCGCGTGGCGTTCTATGCCGATGAGGATCTGGACCGGTTGCTATCGGACGCCGCCATTGTCCGAAACGGACAAAAAATCACGGCGACGATCGCAAATGCGCGCTTCATCGTCGAAACCGCGAGAGAGCATGGGAGTTTTGGCGCATTCCTGAACGGTTGGCCGACTGATGATCAGGCAGGCCTGCTCGCCCATCTCGCCAAAAACGGCTCAAGGTTGGGCGGAGCAACGGCGCAATACTTCCTACGATTTTCCGGATATGATGCCTGGATCGCGTCCAGGGATGTTTGTGCGGCGCTGATGCGAGAGGGCGTGCTCGATAAGCCGAGCGCATCCAGCAAAACAGCTTTGAAGAAGGTTGATGCCGCGCTGACCGATCTGCATTCACAATCTGGACTCCCGCGAGCGACCATCTCGCGCATTCTGGCGCTATCAACGGGCCCATCATGACCTTCGCCGCAACTTTTATCACGCTTTATCCTGAAGCCTTCCCGGGCTCGCTTGGCGTCTCTATTCTCGAGCGTGCGCGGTCGGACGGCTTGTGGAGCTTGGACACAGTCTTCTTGCGCGAGTTCGGGCTCGGCAAACATAGACAAGTTGATGAAAAACCCGCCGGCGGCGGGGCCGGCTTGGTCCTACGCCCTGATGTGGCGGCGGCGGCAATCGATTCACTCGGCGCCGATGACAGGCCGATCATTTACCCAAGTCCACGCGGCGCCCCCTTTACGCAGGCGCTCGCGCAAGACTGGTCGAAAGGGTCAGGACTGGTGTTTTTTTGTGGGCGATTTGAAGGGCTCGACGAACGGGTGATAGAAAGCCGCAATCTCATCGAGGTCTCGCTGGGCGACTTTATTCTGGCCGGCGGCGAAGTGGCTGCCATGACCATGCTGGAAGCGACCCTCAGGCTCATCCCGGGTGTGGCGGGAAATCAGGCCTCGGTCGAGGATGAAAGTTTCGCGAACGGACTGCTAGAATATCCACATTATACCTTGCCGAGAGTGTGGGAAAATCATACGACGCCGGACGTCTTGCTCTCTGGTGATCACAAAGCTGTCGCTGAGTGGAGGAATCAGCAGAGTGAGGCATTGACAAAACACCGCCGACCCGATTTATGGGCGGCTTTCCGAAATGGACCCAATTTGCGAGCGTCGGAGACGGACGATGAACATGATTGAACAGCTTGAAGCTGAAGAAGTTGCCCGCGTCACCGCTGGCAAAACCATCCCAGAATTTTCACC
>JAYZAM010000203.1:0-6837 GCA_036339715.1 Pseudomonadota bacterium
AGCAGGTAAGACGACACTGGCCCGCATGTTGATGAAAGAATTCGAAGACGTGGTGCTGTCAGTATCGGCAACAACGCGGCAACCGCGCCCGAATGAAAAAGATGGGATCGATTATCACTTTCGATCCGAGAGCGATTTTCGCTCAATGATCAAGCGGCGCGAGTTCCTGGAATGGGCGAAAGTTTTTGATCGTTATTACGGTACACCGCGAGCTGATACGGTCGCGCAGCTAGAAGCCGGGAAGGACGTCTTGTTCGACGTAGATTGGCAAGGCGCGGATGCATTGCACGACCAAATGCCAAACGATTGTGTCTCCGTGTTCGTGCTGCCCCCTAGCATTGAAGCGCTTGAGAGTCGCCTTGCGGCGCGTCCGGGATCTACTGATGAGATGGTCGCGCGTCGGATGAAAGACGCACAGGGCGAGATCAAACATTGGAGACGCTACGATTATTGCATCGTCAACGATGATCTTGATGAAGCTTATGGAAAACTACGTCGTATTCTTCTTGTTGAGCGCACAAAACGATTGCGAGAACACAAACTTGAAGATCACGTACGCGTTCTGCTGGGAGAACTTTAGGCGCGCTCTAGTTTGAGTGTCATCGTTCCGCGCAATGTCTCACCGGGTTTGAGCCATTTTTGTCCGGTGATCGCAGGATCGAGGGCGCCATTCATACTGTTAGGCGCGTGCGTAATAGGCTCTACACAAAAATAATTTTCGCCCGGGGGCACATAGATTGTCGCGTGTCCGAATACGCCGTCAAACATCAGACGAGCTGTGTGCGTTGGCCATGTCATTTGTATCGCCTGCCCATTCAAACTGAATGTGGTGTCGAGGTTTAAGGTCTCAACTTGTTGAAACCGGCTAAGGTCTTCGTCCGGGCCTACGCGCCGGGGTCGGTTTTCTCCGGTTGAGGGATCAGCCGTCCAGATATGCGTGGTCGGGAGCGCCACCTGTGCCGCTTCGCGCGGGAAATAGGGGTGCCAACCAAACCCAGCTGGCATGGGGCGGTTACTCTGATTTTCCAATATAAGGGTCAAAGTCAGGCTGTCTGGTGAGAGTTCGAAAACCTGCTTTGCTGTATATTCCCAGGGCCACGAGTCTGGCCGGTGCACATAGCGCAAAATCGCGGTCGTCTTGTTGGCGTTTTCTACCGACCATGCATTCTTCCAGCCGTGACCATGAATCGCGTGCGGCTCTGGAGGAAAGTTTCGTGCCAGAATGATGGTTTCATCTTCCAAGTGAAGCATACCGTCGTGGATACGGCCGACAAATGGCACCATCGGGAACGCCGCAAAAAGAAGCGGATCGAATTCAGGGCCTGTCTCGAATGGTCCTGATCTCAGTATCTCCAAATCGCCGTGGGTCAGCGAGACCACGCTACCGCCGGCGTTTGGCGCAAGCTTTAGCGACATTTGATCGGCATTTAAGTCTATAAGCATTGATGCGCGGTCCGATATGCGGACGCAAGCGCCCTGAACTGGGTTTGAGTCAGAGTTTCGGCGCGGGCTGTCGGATCTATCTCACTTTCTTCGAGCCAGACGACTGAATCGAGCCCAACCGTTTTGGCCAGTGGTTTCAAGGCAGCTCGCAACATCTTGCGGCGCTGTCCAAAGGCGGCCGTCGCGACTTTTTCGATGGCGTCGACATCGTCGAAACGGGCTTCGGGGGAGAGCGGACGAAAGACCGCAACGGCGCTGTCCACTTTCGGCGGGGGGCGAAACGCACCTGGGGGTAGGGTGAATGAGATTGCTGCGTCGCAGACCGCAGCTGTGAGCACCGCGAGCCGACCATAATGAGGATCGCCAGCGCGTGCGCAAGTCCGTTGGGCGACCTCTTTCTGAAACATTAGCGCCATTTCCCCACGCCATGGGCCGGCCTTCAACCAATTGATCAAAAGGGGCGTTCCAACATTGTACGGCAGATTGGCCACAATCATAACTGGGGACTCAGCTGAGCGCACCGCGGCGAGCTGCTCCCATACAACTTTTCGGGCGTCCTTTTGCAGGACATTCAATCGTCCACCAACGGCTTCTGGCCAGACCGTCAAAGCCTCCGCAAACCTCTGATCCGCTTCTATACAGGTGAGGGAATTCGCGCCGGCATCCAGGATCGCTCGCGTTAGTCCTCCGGGCCCTGGACCCACTTCGATTACGTCGCGATTGGCAACTGGTCCGGCTGCGAGAGCAACCCGGTTCAATATATCCGGATCGAATAGGAAGTGTTGGCCAAGCGCCTTACGGGCTGGTGCTTGTGTGAGATCGGGGCGTCTAGACAAGATCGCTGGCTCTCTGTGTTGCGACCGTTTCCGCGAGCTTTAACGCTGCGAGGAGACTGTCTGGTCGACACACGCGTCGCGCAGCTGCTTCATATGCCGTTCCATGATCAGGACTGGTTCGAACGATTGGGAGGCCGAGTGTTGTGTTCACACCGCCCCACATATCTAGGGTTTTGACTGGGATCAAACCCTGGTCGTGGGTCATTGCTATGACCGCGTCATACGTGCCGTTTAAAGCCTCATGAAACACGGTATCGCCTGGGCGTGCATCGGTGATCTGAATGCCTCGGTGACGCAGAGCGCTAGCCACTGGGTTGATAACGTCGCGCTCCTCTGTACCGATATTGCCGTCTTCTCCCGCATGCGGGTTCAATCCTGAAAAGGCCAGACGTGGTTCTTCGATTCCAAAGTCCCGTTGGACCGCGCGGTGAGTGATCTCGGCAATCTCTGTGAGTAGGGCAGGGGTAAGCAATTGAGCAACGCGCATAAGTGGCACATGGATGGTTGCGAGCGCCACGCGAAGCCCGCCTCCCACGAGCATCATCACCGGACGGCACTGGCTTCCAATGGTTTTCGTGCACAGATCTGCGATAAATTCAGTATGACCAGGAAATTTGAAACCGGCCTCATAGAGGATCGATTTCGATATCGGGTTAGTTACGATGCCGCTTGCCTCGCCATCGAGGCAGAACGCTGTCGCTTTCTCGATACTTTCGATGATCGCTGGCGCAAATACCTTCGAGGGCGCGCCTGGGGTGAGGTGGTCAAAATCCGGACAAGTAATTTCCAAAACAGGGAGCGCTTCGGAATAAACTTCTTCGGCTTCCGCACACGACTGGATTGTCTGCGTCGGGACTTGGTCTTGATAGAGCCGGGGGTCGCCTACAACAAAGAATGGCGCTTGTTGGTTGGTAGCGCGATGGGTCCATGCCTCAGCTGTAATTTGAGGGCCGCACCCTGCAGGGTCGCCCATAGTGACAGCGAGTGGCAGGATTCTGAGCGTCAATTGAACTATTGGCGGCGAATGATCGTCGCTTCCCGTCGCAGGTTTCGCAGGCTTCGCTCCGAGATCATGCCAAGTTGCTGGCTGTACAGACGATCTTCGATCTGATCGCGATTTGGTAACGCTTCAACATCGTCCCGCCGATCACACACAAACATAACCGCCAATGTGCCCGATTGCGCGAAAATATCTGTCGATTGACCAATCTCGGTGTTCAGAACCATGGATCGTCCTTCGGGGCCGAGATCATCAACGTCCAAGTCAGACAAGGTAACGGACCGAAGATTGCTGTCAGCAGCAACGACATCTTCGATTTCAGCGCAGCTTTCGATCGAATCCACTGCAGACTGAAGGCTCTTCTCAGAGCGATCCGAAACGGTGAGTCGTGTAACATCCACGACGGTCGTGGCTTGAGACGGATCGCGCTTGCCGCGAAGGTTCATGATATAGATGCCATCTTCTACGAGAATGGGTTCGGAGAGGCCTGGCTCGGCCATCGCGCGCAAAGCGTCACGTCGAGCATCATCAATGCCGTCCAATGAAATCCAACCCATGTCTCCGCCCGTGGCAGCGGTTGGCGCAGATGAAAAGCGCTGCGCTGCGACTTCAAAAGGCGCTCCCGCTCGAAGCTGTTCCAGAATAGACTGAGCGGCGACTAAGGCCTGTTCTTTGTCGGTTTCCAATGGTGCGTACAGGAAGAGCTCACCTGCGAGATACTGCTCTTTTTGGGCGTCAGCGCGCAGGCGCTTCAATTGTTCGTTGATCTGGTTGTCCGAGATCCGGATTCTCGAACCATATAGGCCGCCCATAATCCGACGCCACGCAATATCCGCGCGGGTCTGCTCCTCTAGACTGGCAGGGTTCACGCCGGACTGAATAAGCGACTGAAGTAAACCATCGCGTGTGATGCCTGACTGTTGGGCCAGACGATCAATCGAGCTCGCAATTTCTGCGTCCGAAATTTCGACTTCATACTCGGCCGCTTCCTGCAATTGCAGTTTCTCATCAATGAGCTGCTCGAGCGCTTGCGTCGTGACCTGTTGAATTTGCTCGGGTGTTGGCTGCCGCCCACCTAAGCTCAGAAGCAGGAGCTGTGCGCGTTGGCGGACGTCGGTAAATGAAATCGGATCATCATTGACCACAGCGATAACGCCTTCGATCTGTTGTGCCTGTGGCGCAGTTGGCGCAGAGGCCTCTTGGGCCTGTGATGTCATACATACAGAAATCGCCAGAAGCGATGTGAATGCGAGTGACCGAATCATACTCTATCTCCTGCGGAACGCACTGACCCGCAATCTACGGGCCGAAACATAACGAGTGCTGAACAATGCGCAATGTACATGGCTGTAATGTGTCGAGACTAGGATGTTTCATCAGTCAACGTCTGCGGATCCGAAATCGCCGATCGTTTTTAGAGAGAATCTGAACTTGATCGCATCGTTCGGGCCAAGTTCCCGGTCACGGGCTTCTGACCGCTCAAAAAAGAGTTCGAACCTCGAACAATCATCTTCATAGGCAACCCCGAGCGTTTGGCGGATATCGCTCGGATCGCTAACGCGTCCAAACGCGTTTGAACGCCCGGAAATGTCGCGATTGAGGCTGTAGAGCAGGAAATAATTGTCGGTCACTTTAAAATCAGCGGAGAGCTCTACGCCCTCGTCGCTAAATCCAGACGCTGTAACATCGCCATTAATGCTGTAATATCTGGCTGCCGTTCTGAGGCGCCAGATATTTGAGTTTATTCGCGCATCAATCCGATTCAGAGCGAGGCTGTCATCGTCAAGGCGAACGCGGGTTTCAACTTTTAAAGTGCGGCCAAAGTCGGCGGTTAGTCCCGCGACCCAATCGGAGACGGTGCCATCCAGGTTGGACCCAACGTCAAAGACTGGATCGGACGTATCCCGCCATCGGCGCCCAGCGAGCGCTGAGATCGTCGTGCCGTTTTTCCAACGCGCAGAAATAGAGGCACCGATAGAGGCTTTGCTGCCGCCCTCATAAGTATCGTACCCGGACGCAGCATTGCCTTCAAACAAGGACGTTTCATCCAATTCGTAAAACAAACTGTCTTCGATCGGGATATCGGGATCATTGGTGCCAGATGTGCCGTAAGCGACCATGGCTTCAGGTTCGACGATGATATCCACCCATTCGCCTGGGCGATACAAAGGATAGGAAATTCTTGAACCCAGCGTCGCAACACCGCGTGAAACGCTGGAAACACCGCTTGGTGTGTTATCGAGCTGATAATAGTCGTAACGCGCCTCAGCGAATGGATTGACTAAAATCCCCCCTGGCAAGACGCGCGTTGTCGCCCAGTCCGCGCCGCCGGATGCTCGATAGCTATCGACTCCGATCTCTCGATCCAGAATCGCAGTGGATCCGGATACTGCGAGCGTGCCGAAATCTCCGTAGTCAAAAAGTTTCTCACCAAAAAACAGCGGCGCCACACGCGGCAAGCGCGCATCCGTGTCGCCCTCCCGGTTGGTCTCAAAGCTTAGGACGGCCGCTTCGAAATATCCGTCCTTATTTTGGCCCTGTGTAAACAGCTGATTTAAGAGATAACGCGGCTGCCCCGCATACAAACCCCGTAGGTCGTTCTCGCCGTCAATATCGTAGCGACGTGTATACAGGTCGTCGGTGACTTGTTCGATTGCGAAACCCCAACCGAGCCCAGGCCGTATCTCGAACCCACCATTGGCCCAAATATGGCCCCGAAACTGTTTTTCCCCGAACTTTTCTCCGTCAGAATCAAATTCCTGCTCATGCGTGCCACTGAAGTTCGCGGAGATTGAACCCGACCAAAAGCGCTTGCGGGCCTGGACCTCAACAAGAGGATTTACGTTCGCCATTACACGCGGAGAAATCGTGATATCTGAATAGGGTGACGTCGCCCAGAAATAGGGCTGTTCGTAAAACGCGCCGAGTTTCGAGGAGAGACCAAAATCGGGTGGCAACAGGCCTGACCGACGCTCAGCGCTCGGATCGGGGTGCGCGAAATAGGGGAAGTACAGGATCGGAACACCGGCGATCTCGATCACCGCATCCCGATAGGAAATCATCTCAGCCTCTTCATTCAACACCGCCCGTCTGGCTCGGAGAGCCCAGGTTGGGGTGTCGTCCTCTCCGCAGAGTTCGCAAGACGTGTATACGATTTTATCAAGCGCGTTATAGCCTTCACCCGTGCGCACCGCGGATTCGGCGATGGCGACCCCGCCTTCCGGTGTGCGCGTAGAAAAGCCGATCGCGAAACCATCGGTCAGCTCGCTATTAGTTTCGAGCTCGTCTGCATAATTTTCTGAGCCATCGCTATCGATTAGAATCACATTCCCAACGGCGCGCACGCGGTCAGTGTTTCGGTCATAGATCAAACGATCGGTGCGAAGGATCCGGCCTTCATATTTCGCCTCTACATTCCCTTCGGCGGTCACCGTATTTTCAGTTTCATTGACGAAGATATTGTCCGCATCGAGGATGACGCGCGGTTGTTCGGTGACGACCTCTGCAGCGATCTCTTGCGCGATTGCGCCGCCCGAATGCCCAAGGCCCGCTGCTAAG
>JAYZAM010000204.1:0-10149 GCA_036339715.1 Pseudomonadota bacterium
GAAGCCGCCTTGAACGCCAAGTTCGGCCTCGATAAGCCGCTCTGGCAGCAATATACCGATTATCTCTGGGGGGTCGCGCAGCTTGATTTCGGGCCCAGCATGAAAACTCTGGGTAAAAGCGTCAACGATCTCATCGCGGACGGCCTGCCGATCAGTCTCGCGATCGGATTCTTGTCGATCACCCTGGCGATTATCGTCGGGACGGCCATGGGCATATTCGCTGGCCTCAGGCAAAATACGATGGGCGATTATTCTGTCATGGGCTTTGCCATGGCGGGGATCTCGATCCCCACCTTCGTCACCGGTCCGATCCTAATCCTGATCTTTGCGCTGACCTTCGGCATATTCGCCGTGGGCGGCCTGGGCACGTATCCGAATATCGGCATGAGCCTACACAATATGACCTTGCCTGTGATCACATTGGCGCTTCCACAAATCGCGATCATTTCTCGTTTGATGCGCGCCAGCGTGATCGAGACGATGCGATCCGGACATATTCGAACGGCGCGCGCCAAAGGGCTCAGCGAAAGAGATGTCGTCTTAAAGCATGCCCTACCCTCTGCGATTCTGCCGCTCGTCTCTTATGTCGGCCCGGCTATGGCCCGCGTCATGACAGGTTCGCTGGTAATTGAACGCATCTTTGGCTTGCCGGGTATGGGGTCTTACTTCGTGGATGGTGCGATCAATCGTGACTACACATTGGTGATGGGAGCCTTGATCATTTACGCAACGCTGATTGTGCTCTTCAATCTGATCGCCGATATTCTCTACGCATTGCTGGATCCGAAGGTGAAGTATGACTGACACTTTGGACCTCACCGGACGCAAAGAAGCTGTCGAAACCGCAATCCAGGGTGGGCGCTCGCTATGGGACGACGCTAAGGCTCGACTGTTCCGTAATAAAGCCGCCGTCGTGTCCATGTGGGTGCTCGGCATTATGGTGATTATCGCCGCCATCGGACCTTTGCTCTGGGTGCACGATTATCGAACCATCTCAGCAAATGTTGAGCTGGCCCCAACGTTTGAGAATTTGCACCTGCTCGGCACCGACACACAAGGCCGCGACAGTCTTGCGCGCCTGATGATTGGTCTCAGGATCTCGCTGGCGGTCGGAATGGTCGCGACCATCGTATCCCTGATCATCGGCGTCACCTGGGGTGCTGTCGCAGGGTTTGTCGGTGGCCGTGTCGACAATATCATGATGCGGTTTGTGGACGTCCTGTACGCCATGCCCTTCATCTTCTTTGTCATCCTGTTGCTGACTGTCTTCGGGCGCAACATTATCCTCATCTTCGCCGCCATCGGCGCCGTCGAATGGCTGACCATGAGCCGGATTGTTCGCGGGCAGACTCTCGCCATCAAGAATATGGAATTCATCGAAGCCGCGCGAGCGACGGGGGTTCCCTTCTTCACTATGATCCGGCGTCATATTTTGCCGAATGTCGTGGGTCCGGTCGCCGTGTACGTCACACTGACCATCCCGGTGGTGATCCTCGCGGAGAGTTTCTTGTCCTTCCTCGGGCTTGGAGTGAATGAGCCTTTGACCTCACTTGGCGTTCTGATTTCAGACGGCGCGAAAGAGATGCAGGACAAACCGTGGATGCTCTTAGCGCCCGCATTGACGATGATGATTACGCTGCTTTGCCTGAACTTTATCGGCGACGGCCTGCGCGACGCGCTTGATCCTAAGGAACGATAATGCACCTCAATTCGCTGGTGATCGACGAATTCTTCGACCGCCCGACAGAGGTGCGTCAGCAAATCCTTTCGATGCATTTTCCACCGCGTCCGGAACAAGCCTATTATCCCGGCCGGAATGCCGGACAAGCGTTCCCCTTGCCCGGGATTGAGCGCCTGGTGAGCTCAATTGTGCAGGAACATGTGCAGCCGATCCCGTTTCCAAAAACATCTCACTGTTATCCCAGGCTGGCTTTAGAGGGCGACGCGCGGGGGTCCTCGGTTCATGTCGACTTCTGTCACTGGTCCGGCATCATTTTTCTGACACCTGATGAGCACTGCCAGGGCGGAACCCACTTTTTCAAACACAAAGCAACAGGCTGGGAAACTGCTCCTGTTTGGCCCGGGATGGCGGAACAGGCGGGCTATGAAAACGCCGATACGGCGCTGCAAACGATTTTGAAGTCAGACGGGAATGATCGCTCCAAATGGGAAGAGACATTTATGATCCCGATGAAGTTCAATCGTTTGATCTTGTTTCGCGGTTACATCTGGCACGATGCCGGCGTTTCTTTTGGGACCTCACCAGAGAATGGGCGTCTGATCCTTCCCATATTCTTTGAAACTCAAAACCCTCGCTGATCAGGCTTTTGAATTCGACTTGAATCAGTCAGGATGGAGACATGTCGAGGCTCCTGATCGTCTACCATTCCCGAACCGGCGGAACGGCCCAAATGGCGCGAGCTGCCTTCGAGGGCGCGCAAGCCGAAACTCTGACAAAGCTGTCACAGGCGGAAGAGACATCCCCGCAAGACCTCTTGGATGCGGACGGGTTTCTCTTTGCCGCCCCTGAAAATCTCGCAGCGCTTTCGGGGGCCATGAAAGAGTTTTTTGACCGGGCCTATTACCCGGTGCTCGGAAAGCTCGAAGGGCGCCCATATGCTCAAATGGTTTGCGCAGGGTCGGACGGAGAAAATGCGGCGCGTCAAACCGCGCGCATCGCGACCGGCTGGCGTTTGCGAGAGATACAGCCGCCGCTGATTATCTGCACTCATGCTCAAACCCAGGATGAGATCCTCGCTCCAAAACAAATAAATGAAGACGATCTTGGAAAATGCCGTGATCTCGGCGCGGCCTTGGCGGCCGGTTTGGCTCTAGGTGTTTTCTGACGCCTACTTCTTACCACCAGGCGGCAATGCTGACACAAATGCAAACCCTTCTCCGAGAAGACCCGCGACCAGTTGTGTATCCGCCAGCATTTCATCGGTCAGACACACATAGTCCCGCATCGTTGACCCGTAGGATTTGAACGGGCCGGCACCATATTGCGCCAGCAAGTCGTTCTGCCGGTGCTTCGGAAGCCGGATGCCCAGCTGATCATCTTTATTGATCTGAGAAAACATGTGGCCATTCGCCGACGTGTAGGGATTGGCTTTGCCCTTGCGTTCAAAACCTTCTGACGCGTCAATCGCCTGCTCAAACAGAGTGATCAGAGTTTCGCGGTCCATTCATCTGCGCCCATCAATGCCTTTATGGCTCAGGCTACACTAGCGGACTTCTTATCGACGATAAACTCCAGGCCAGCATCGAAGGTCGATTGCCAGACCACACGCGCAAAACGATTAAGGCCAATTCGAGAGGCTTTGATCTTCACGATGGTGGGCAGAGTTCCTCGTGTTCGAAATCGGATACGCGCACCGCTCTTCGAAACATCAAGAATAATGCCTTCGCGAGCGGCCCCACCTTCAGAGTATACGGTACAGACGCACCAAATCCCTTTTCGGATTCCCCGTCGATTCTCGCGAGATGGTCTGACAACGGGAATAGGCTTCGGCGCCGACGAATTCACGGCCCGATCGAGATCAACCTTAACTTTGCTTTTCGATTTGGACGAAAACATTGCTCGAATCTCAATTGAAACGACAGTTTAAGCGCCCTCTCGTTAAGGTTGAATTACCAAATAAAAGGAGCCTCATGCATGCATGAGGCCCCTTATAATGACTTTGGTTTGGATGAAATCAGCCCGATTTCATCTCATCAAATGGTATATCTTTGTCGACCCGGACATCCTGTGGCAGGCCGAGCACGCGCTCTGCGATGATGTTCTTTAGGATTTCATCCGTACCGCCTGCGATCCGCAAACCAGGCGCCCACATGAAGCTTTGCTGGAACAGGCCGTCTGCTGGCATGTCATCACCGGTCATGAGACCATAATGATCCTGCATCTCGATCGCCGAGTTACAAATATCCTGCAGCTGATTGGCCGTAATAATCTTGCCAATGGAGTTTTCTGGCCCAGGGGTTTGCCCTTTTGAAAGAGCTGTCTGGGTCCGCAACTTGGTCAGCTTGTAGCCTTGAGCGGCCACATACCAATCTGCAAGATTATCGCGGAAAGCTGAGTCGCTGATCGTGCCAGCGTCTTTGGCGTAAGACATTATTTCCGACCAATCTGGGCCAGGTGATCCTCCCACGGCCAGCCGCTCATTCATCAGGGTTACGATCGCAACCTTCCAGCCCTGACCCACCTCACCGAGGCGGTCACTGTCCGGGATACGAACATCTGTGAAGTAAACTTCGTTAAATTCACGCCCGCCAGACGCCTGGTGAATCGGGCGTGCCTCAACGCCTTGCTGTTTCATGTCCACGATGAACATGGTGAGGCCTTTATGCTTGGCCGCTTTCGGGTCAGTTCGGACGAGCAAAATGCCATAATCGGAATAATGCGCGCCTGAGGTCCAGACTTTTTGGCCATTGATGACCCATTCGTCGCCATCCTTGACCGCGCGGGTTTTAAGGCCCGCTACGTCAGAGCCGGCGGACGGCTCAGAGAAAAGCTGACACCAGATTTCTTCGCCCATAAGCGCTTTTTGTACGTAACGCTTTTTGTGCTCATCGGAGCCAAATGCGATCACGGTCGGAATGCACATGCCAAGGCCAATCGTGAAAGGTCCCGTCGGCGCATCGAACTGGCCCTCTTCTTGGCCCCAGATGACTTGCTGCATCGGGGTACCACCGCGGCCACCCATTTCTTTCGGCCAGGTGATTTTAGCGTAACCGGCTTTGGCTTTCGTCGCCTGCCAGTCTTTGGCGCGGGTCATAAACTCTTCGCCAGACACCCGCTGACGCAAAGGCTTTGCCCCTTTTGGTTCGAGGTGTTTTTCAAGGAATGTCCGGGCTTCCGCGCGGAATTCGGCTTCTTCTGGGGTATCGTTGAAATCCATTTGTCTTTCTCCGTTCCTTAAGCCGCGTTCTTCATTTCGAGCGCGCGGACCAATTTCTCTTTCCAAACTTTCGGGGCACCCGCTTGTACCGCGAGCAATTTGGCTCTGCGGTAGAACAAGTGGCAATCGACTTCCCAAGTAAAGCCCATACCACCATGGGTTTGGATATTCTCTTTTGACGCGTACCAGTAGGCTTCACTTGCCGCTAAACGAGCGGCGGCAGCGGCTTCTGGCAGCTCAGCGGCATCGGTCGACAATGCCCAAGCCCCATAATAGCAATTCGAGCGGGCCACTTCGTTTTTGACATACATGTCTGCCAGCTTGTGTTTGATCGCCTGATTGCCGCCAATCGGACGCCCAAAGGCATAGCGCTCTTTGGCATAGTCCGTTGCCATTTCGAGGCAGCGCGTGGCACCGCCCAGCTGCTCAAATGCCAGAAGGACCGCAGCCCGATTCATGATTGCATCGTGAAGCTCAGCGCCCGCCCCTGCTTCGCCCAGACGTTCGCCGGTCGCGCCATCAAATGAGATCTCCGCGTGAGAACGAGTTGGCTCAAGCGTTTTTACCGATTTGCGGCTCACTCCGTCGCCGTTCAAGTCAACGAGCACCAAGCTCGAGCCGCTGCCTTCCTTGGCGAGTACGATCGCGTGCGTGGCAATATCGCCATCAGTGACGGGAACCTTTGTGCCTGAGAGTTTATTTCCGTCAAAGGTCACAGAAAGTTTGGCTGGGTCCGGATTGCCGGGACCTTCGCTTGCGGCATAGCAACCAATGACATCGCCGCTGGCGACCCCTGGTAGAACCGCGCCTTTTTGCGCTTCGCTGCCCGCGATCATCAAACCTTCAGCGAAAAAATAAACCGTGCTCGCAAATGGCACCGGCGCAAGCGCACGTCCCATCTCTTCCGCCAGCACGCAGAGCTCAAGCGCGCCAAGCCCTAATCCGCCATGCTCTTCGGGAATAGCTGTTCCGAGCCACCCCATTTCCTTCACTTTGGTCCAAACCCCTTCATGATGGGATTTGCTATCATCGTTCAGCACTTCCCGAACCTGTTGGGTGGTGCACTCCCCGTCGAGGAACTTACGCGCCTCATTGCCGAGGAATTTTTGATCATCTGAGAAATCAAAATTCATGGCCTCACGGGCCTCCCTACTATTTCTTATGGCACGGACAATAGCGCGGTTGACGTGCACGGAAACCCGTGACGCCACGGTAGGCTCCAGCTGCGAAAACTGCAGGTGACGGGATCAGCTTATTGCCAGCGAGTGCAGGTTGGCTAAATGGAGTGGTTCACGGTCAGAAAGGTCCCTCCATGCGCACTGAGACGCCGGTTCAAATCAAGCTCGCCGACTATACGCCTTACCCATTTGCAATCGATCAGGTCGAGATGATCTTCGATCTCGAACCGAGCGCAACAAAAGTGCACACAAAAATGCATGTCCGGCGGCTTGAAGCAGGAGATCTGGTCCTCGATGGGGTCCAACTCAAACTTAACAAGATCAGCCTGGATGGACGTCAGCTTCCCGCTGAAAGCTATGAGATCGGTGAAGAGAGCCTGACAGTCAAAGATGCGCCTGATGCGTTCACGCTCGAAACCATTGTCACAATCGATCCGTCGGCCAATACGGCACTCTCCGGTCTCTACATTTCCGGCGGGCGGTTTTGTTCTCAGTGTGAAAGTGTTGGCTTCCGACGTATTACCTACTGGCCTGATCGACCTGATGTCATGAGCCGTTTCAGCGTTCGGATTGAGGGCGACAAAGAGGCTTATCCGATCCTGCTATCGAACGGCACGCTTGGCGAAACCGGAGATCTTCAGAAGGGCCGTCACTTTGCCGAATGGGACGATCCACACCTAAAGCCGTCTTATCTCTTCGCGCTCTGCGCCGGTGATTACGACGTCTATCGCGACACCTATACGACCATGGAGGGCGCGCATGTCGATCTCGCCGTGCATGTCGACAAGGGCGACGGCGATCGCGCTGCGTGGGCTATGGAAAGCCTGAAAGCTTCTATGAAGTGGGATGAAGACGTTTTCGCGCGCGCCTATGATCTCGGCGTCTTCAATATTGTCGCCGTGCGCGACTTTAATTTTGGAGCGATGGAGAACAAAGGCCTCAATATCTTCAACTCGGCATATGTCCTCGCCGATGAAACAACCGCAACGGACGCCGACTTCGAAGCTATTGAGAGCATTGTAGGGCATGAGTACTTCCACAATTGGACTGGCAACCGGATCACTTGCCGGGACTGGTTTCAGCTCTGCCTCAAAGAAGGTCTGACCGTTTTCCGAGACCAGGAATTTAGCGCCGATATGCGGTCTCGCCCGGTCCAGAGGATCAAAGACGTGATCCCACTGCGCGCCCGTCAATTCGCCGAAGACGCAGGGCCGTTGGCGCACCAGGTTCGCCCTGACAGCTATGCCAGCATCGACAATCTCTACACCACAACCGTCTATGAAAAAGGCGCGGAACTCATTCGCATGCTCAAGACATTGATTGGCGATGATGCATTCGCCAAAGGCATGCAAATCTATTTTGATCGCCATGATGGCGATGCCACAACCATCGAACACTTCTACAAATGTTTCGAAGATGCGAGCGATCAGGACCTATCAGAGTTCCGTCGCTGGTATAGCCAACCTGGCACGCCGACGGTCACAGCCACAGAAATATGGGACGAAGATCGCGGAACACTGACGGTTCTTCTGCGCCAGTCAAATCCGCAGACACCTGGCAATGAGACTCCAAAACCCCTTCCGATGCCATTGCGCGTTGCGGCCATAGCTCCGGACGGCACAACTCTGGAAGAGTTGACACTTTTGATCGAGAGCGATGAAACCATATGGACGGTCAAGAGCGAAACCGGACGTCCCTACGTATCGCTAAACCGTGGCTTCTCCGCACCGATCCGGCTAGATCACCAAATCGAAGATGCTCACCGGCTTGAACTGGCACAGCTCGATACCGATCCCTTTAATCAATGGGACGCACTGCAGGCGCTGGTCAAAAAAGATATCCTGTCTCTGGCCTATGGCGACGCGACAGACCCGAATGCGCGCATTATTGAGGCAATCGTCAGCGCCGTTCGAACCCGCCTCGATGACCCGGCTTTCGCTGCGCTGTTAACCCGTTTGCCTGATGTCGGCGAATTGTTTCAGGAGCACACTCCAGCGAACCCGAAAGCGCTCTCAGATGCCCGTCAGGCTGTGCTCAAAGCCCTCGCAGCAGGATTGAAAGAGGACGCCGAAGCCTTTCTTGCGCTCCCGACACCTGAACCATTTCAGCCGGATGCGGCGCAATCCGGAACACGCGCGTTGCGCGCGGCCTTTATCAGCCTGCTCGGCGCGGTCGGCGCGTCGTCCGATAATCAGCTCAAAACGCTTTTTGACCGTGCCGACAACATGACCGAAAGTCTGTCCTGCTTGCGCGCGCTCTGTGTCGCTGATGGCGCTAGCAAAGCAGAGGCCCTGGCAGCCTTTGAATCCAAGTGGTCGACCAATGAACTCGTGATGGACAAGTGGTTTGCGGTCCAGGCGGGCACGGGCGAGGCAGAGGATATTTCAAGACTGCTCAGCCATCAAAAATTCGATCTGACCAATCCCAACCGCGTTCGGTCGGTGATTGCTGTATTCGCGATGCAAAATCTAGCAGCATTCCATGCCTCCGACGGCTCAGGCTACACGGTGGTGGCAGATGTGATCGAGCGCGCCGATCCCAAAAATCCGGCATTGGCGGCGCGACTTCTAACAGCATTCGAACAATGGAAATCGCTCGAACCAGAAGCGAAAGCTGCGGCGCAGAAAACCTTGAAGCGGTTGCAAGACATCAATCTATCGAAAAATGCGTCGGACATTATCGCCAGAACACTGGGCTAAGTCGCAAACGCCTTAACAGAATCGTGTCATTGGTTAACCAATCCTGAACTTTCGGGCCCGAAAGGTGGATGGTGGAAATGTGCGTCCGCCAAGAGACGCGACCAGAGAGGTGCGGGCTGTGGCGCGAGGCACTGCCAAAGCGGGGAAAACTGATCGGCGTGATCGAAAGCGATCGCGACCGACCTTGAGCCTTACCAAAGCGCTGGGTCTGATCATTCTCATTGAAGGGATCGCCCTCGGGCTAAAAGCCGATAGCGATCGACAACGCATCCTGGGTGCCAAGCAAGTTGAAACGCATCGCGAGGCCTTGGCGGTTTCCGAAAGGGTCTCAGGCAAAGTTGCGACCGTGAAACAGACCTTGTCTCTTAGCTATCAGGCCGGATGGTCGACCACTGAAACCGCCCGCAGCTTCGAAGATATAGAGCTCGTCGCTTCGATGGCTGATGCCCTGACGGCGCCGGCAGATTCCCGTCTGAGAGCGGCCGGAAACATGGCATCGGAACTCCTCGCAACGGATCAGCACGTTGGGATGACGGAGGGCGGGGACCTGGTCATTGCACACGACCCGGAGGCCGGGGCCGCGCGCCTCGCGATTGTTCCGAGTTCGACCTGGCTTCCGGAACTTTTAGGCAGTCGTACGGTCGCCATGCAAACTGGCAGATTGGACGGTGGACAAATTCGTTCTGCGCAGCAGATCTTGGGCTGCTCACCGATCGCGCAGAGCAATGTTTCGGTCTGCGTTCAGTCTCAGGTTCCATGGATGACAAGAGCCGTCATAACTGATCTCATTATTTATGCGCTCCTGCTCCTTGGTCCAGCTTTAGCAATCCTGGGGCTGTTCCGACTTTTTGAGCAACGCCGCGCGGAATCGGAAGCCTTCGAAGGCGAGGCAACGCGCGCCGGTCGTATTTTGAAAACTGTGCTTAAACAATCGAAGGCGGGCTTCTGGTCCTGGGATGAACCGACCGGATTCTTCAAGCTGAGTGAAGAAGCGGCGGCGCTTTTGGGCACCCGAACGCAATCGGAACTGTCTAAGGAAGATTTCCTCGATCTCGTGCATGACGAGCATGTTGCCGCCATGGACCAATCCCTCGACACGCTTGAGGAACGCGGCTTCCTGCAGCAGGTTTTTGCCAATCGCGACAAGTCGGCGTGGTTCGATATGCGCGCAGAACCCGATGCCGAAGGCGGGGTTCTAAACGGCGTTTTGCGCGATGTGACCGAAACCAAAGTCGCGATTGCTCGCAGCCGCCAGGCGGAAAACCGTTTGCGCAGCGCGCTTGAGGGATTCTCTGGCCCGTTCGCCTTATGGGATCGTCGAAAGCGACTGATTTATTGGAACCGGGCTTTTACGCATGTGTTCGGGCTCGAACC
>JAYZAM010000205.1:0-4201 GCA_036339715.1 Pseudomonadota bacterium
GTTTTCGCAAGATTGATGTGGTTGAGCCGAACGTCGAAGACGCGGTGAAGATCCTCACAGGTCTGAAATCTACATTCGAGGACTTTCACGGCCTGCGCTATACCAATGATGCGATCCGCGCGGCGGTTGAATTGTCCGCACGCTATATGACCGACCGCAAGCTCCCGGACAAAGCCATCGACGTGATCGACGAAGCGGGGGCCACACAGTGGCTCGTGCCTGAAAGCAAGCGCCGGAAAACGATTGGCGTTAAAGAGATTGAGGCGATCGTCGCCAAAATCGCACGCATCCCGCCCAAACAGGTCTCCAAAGATGACGCCCAGGCGATCAAGTCACTGGAAAGCGACCTCAAGCGTGTGGTCTATGGCCAGGATGATGCGATTGACGCCCTCTCAAGCGCGATCAAATTGTCTCGCGCAGGGCTTCGCGAACCGAACAAACCAATTGGCTCCTATCTGTTCACCGGTCCGACCGGGGTCGGTAAGACCGAGGTGACACGCCAACTCGCTTCCATTCTCGGGGTCGAATTGCACCGGTTCGACATGTCTGAATATATGGAACGGCATTCGATCTCGCGTCTGATTGGCGCGCCTCCGGGATATGTCGGTTATGATGAGGGCGGCCTTCTGACCGATGCGGTCATGCAGCACCCACACTCTGTGGTCCTGCTCGACGAAATCGAGAAAGCTCATCCGGATCTGTTCAACGTTCTTCTGCAAGTGATGGACAATGGCACGCTCACGGATGCGAATGGCCGCAAAGTCGACTTCCGGAACGTCATTCTCGTCATGACAACAAATGCCGGCGCCTCAGATGCAGCGAAGAATTCGATCGGCTTTGGTCGCGGCCGCAAGGATGATGAGCAGGAAGAGGCGCTGAAGCGTCTGTTCACGCCGGAATTCCGCAACCGCCTCGACGCGGTCATCACGTTTGGCGGTCTGACGCCAGAAATCATCGAACGCGTGGTCGAAAAGTTCGTTCTTCAGCTCGAAGTTCAGCTCGCCGACCGCAATGTCACGATCGAGCTCGCCAATGGCGCGCGCGACTGGCTTGCAAAACGCGGCTTCGACGCCGAGTTCGGGGCCCGCCCACTCGCGCGCGTGATCTCCGAGCATGTGAAGAAGCCGATGGCTGAGGAACTCTTGTTCGGAAAGCTATCGAAAGGCGGCACGGTCAAGATTGGCCACGATAAGAAGAAGGACGAACTGACCTTCAAGTATATCGAGGACAAGCCAGCCAAGCGGAAGCCAAAAGCAACCGGCAAAGGCACGCCGGAAAAGGTTTAATGTTACGCGAGTGTCCCTCATCCTGAGCTTGTCGAAGGACGAGGGACACCGAATTTGCGGATCAGGCCTTAAACCAGCAGCGCCGACTCCGGCGCCACAACCAGATGCGGAACGCCATCGCTAGTCTTGGCCCAAGACACGCCCTCAGGCGAAACCAGCGCCGTGACCCGTTGCCGATGCGCCGAAAAACTGTCCCATTCAACGACATCCACCGCTGCATCGAAATGGATCGTAACCTCATAGCCTGATCCAGCCTGCAGTTCGCGAACACCGTGAATGCGTCCGGTAAAGGCCCGATTGAGATAGTGTCCCCGCACCCGGTCCCCCACCTGCCAACTCGTATCAGGCGCATTTGAGAGGCGCGCGGATGCAGTATTCCAGTCCCGAAATCCCATCTCTCGCGCAACTTCTTCGAGCGCTGCTGCGAGCGAAAGGGTTCCTTCACTCTCAGCCTTGATTTGACGGGCACGGGCCTTGGCCTGCACGCGTGTATAAATATGCGATGTCATCGCAGTGTCCTTTCACAAGTCCTTTTGGTCTTACAAAGGGCGGGGCTCGCATTGCCGCCAGACCGTTTGTGAAATGGTCTGCGAATGTCCGGCGTGGCCGGGAGATCTTCACCAAGAACCCAATGAGGTCCAGCGAGCGGCAGGCGTCTCAACCGAGCGGCCGGATAGCCCGGATCCAGGGTGAGGGTCAACCAGAAACTTTTCCAGAAGGGTTAGATCGCGTGCTCGCGTCTAAGCTTTTTCCGGAGTGCCTTCCATGATTTCAACCATACGCGCATGCAGGTCGGTTTCCCAAGATTCAGCGCGTTCGCGGATTTTCGAGACATAGGCGTCATTCTCATGCGCCGGGATGTTCATGTCATACACATCTGCGACTTCAATCATCGAATTCTGGTCCATCTCGTGGAAGGCCTCTTTCATTTTCTCGGCCGCCTCACGCGGTGTCCCGAGCGCTTCATAAGCTGACCGCCCGATCCGCAGGGAACTGTCATAAGTCTCTCGGATAATGTCGCGGCAGCCGTGCGCCCATAGCTCATAAGTATGGTGACGATCTACGGCGCGCGCGATCACATGCAGGTTTGGATAATTGCGCACCGCATAGGAGACGAGCTCAGTAATCTGGTGCCGATCATCAATCGTCACGATTAGAAGCTTTGCCTTTTCAATCCCGGCTGCGTGCAACAGATCTGGCCGGGTCGCATCGCCGAAATAGGCGTGGCTAATGCCATACTTGCGTAAGATATCGAGCTGTTTCGAACTGTAATCGATCACCGTGCTCGGATAGCCAGCCGTCCGCAACATCCGATCGACGATGCCACCGATCCGGCCGCGGCCGGCGATAATGATCCCATTCTCTTCCTCGATCGTATCAGCATCCCCTTGCTGATCTTTCGAGTATTTGCTGGCAACGATTTGGTCATAGAGGATAAACAGAAGCGGGGTGATCATCATCGAAAGGGCAACGACGAGCAGGAGCAGATCCGCAATGTCTTGCGACAAGGCGCCATTGGAAGCGGAAAAAGCCAGAAGCACAAAACCGAACTCGCCCGCCTGCGCCATGCCGAGGGTAAACAACCAACGCTGCGCGCCGCGGATTTTAAACGCCGTTCCCAGAGCGAACAAAACAAAGGCTTTCAAGACCATCAAGCCAATGGTCATGCTGATCACCAAACTGAAATTTTCAGACAAGAGATTGAAATCGATCCCGGCGCCGACCGTGATGAAAAACAAGCCGAGCAAAAGCCCTCTGAACGGGTCGATATCAGACTCCAATTCGTGCTTGTATTCGGAGTTCGCCAGCACCACCCCCGCCAGGAACGTGCCGAGCGCCGGCGACAATCCAACCAGAGTCATGAGAAGCGCGATCCCGGTGACGAGGAGCAGCGCGGACGCGGTGAACAGCTCTCGCAAATTCGCGCCAGCGACAAAGCGAAAGATCGGACGCGTGAGATAGTTCCCACCGAGGATTACAGTTCCAATCGCCCCCACGGTGACAAGCATGGTCTGCCAACCATTTAAGCCTTCGACGAGGCTCAGCGTATGGCCATGCTCTTCCGTCCCTCCAGCGGTTAGCTGTGCGGTCTCAGGGATTGCCAGCAAGGGAATGATGGCCAGCATCGGAATGAAAGCGATGTCCTGAAATAACAAAACAGAAAAGCTGGCCTGACCGCCATCGCTTTTCATCAGACCCTTTTCATTCAGCGTTTGCAGCACAATCGCCGTCGAGGACAGACACAGAACCATGCCAATCACCAGACCCGTTCCCCAAGTCTGACCAAACGCCATGGCGACGGACATGACCAAAAGAATGGTGATCAAGACCTGCCCCCCACCGAGCCCCATCAAGCGATTTCGCATTTGCCAGAGCAGTTTCGGTTCAAGTTCGAGACCGACCAGAAACAACATCATGACAACGCCGAATTCGGCAAAATGCTGGAGCGACACGACATCGACGCCGAGCACGGCCAGGATGGGGCTGATCGCAATGCCCGCGATCAAATAGCCGAGCACAGAGCCCAATTTCAGCCTTGTCGCAATCGGCACGGCAACAATCCCTGCCACTAGAAGAATGCATGCGAGCAGAAGAAAATCAGACATTCGAAACCCCAATCCAATGAATCGAGACCTGATATAGCGGCGTTCGCACCAAAGGCGACTGCATAGCACTTATTCCAATCCTTACCGGTGATTGACGGCTTGTTTTCAAACCAACTCCTGATTTAGGTTCAACGATACGAACAGTTTCATGAGGTGGACGCATGCTGAAGTGGATTCTGGGGGTTCTAGTAGTTCTTGCGGCGGGGGCCGCAGCGGCGTGGTGGTGGCTCAACCGTCCGCTATTGATCCGACATCCAGAGTTTGGGACGGATTGCTCAAAACTCGTATCCGATGCGAACCTTGATCGAC
>JAYZAM010000206.1:0-10012 GCA_036339715.1 Pseudomonadota bacterium
TATCCGGCACATCAAGACCGAGGTTGCGTTTGTCATAGGTCACAACAGATTGCACAAACGGGATTTTGAATTTCAGACCGGCTTCATCACTGCCGGGCTCATTGTAGGCTTGCACAGCCGCACCCACTTGCAGGACCAAGGATTGCTGACGTTGGTCAACGATAAAGAAGGAATTCAGAAGCGCGACGACCGCAGCGATGATCCCAACAATTCCGATAATACCAAAAGGCTTCATCTCTAGTTTCCTCCGCTACGATTGACGCGATCCAGCGGCAGATATGGCACCGCGCCGGAATCACTATCGAGGATGAGCTTATCGGTCCGGTTTAGAACCCGCTCCATGGTTTCGAGATACATCCGTTCCCGCGTTACTTGCGGGGCCTTCTGATACTCCGTCAGAATTTGCTTAAAGCGATCCGCTTCACCGGTCGCATCGGCAATCACTCTATAACGGTAGGCTTGCGCATCTTGCAGAATTTGCTGCGCTTCACCACGCGCACGCGGAACGATATCGTTCGCATAGCGATTGGCTTCCTGGACCAGTCGCTCAGCATCCTGACCCGCATTGATGACGTCGATAAAGTCTGCGCGGACAGGCGCTGGGGCCAGCGCTTCCTGAATCTCAACGTTCTCAATCTGAACACCAGCGCCGTAATCAGAAAGCAATTGTTGCAATTGCTCGCGAACATTCGAGGCGATCTCGCCACGACCTGTGGTCAGCACTGCATCCAAGGTCGATTTACCGACCACTTCACGCATGACGCTTTCGGCGGCGGCTTTGACCAGTGGCGCGCCGTTGTCGATGTTCAGAATGAAGTTTTCTGGATTCTCGCCATCATAGTACCAAAACACCCGGAACTGAACGTCGACGATATTTTCGTCCCCGGTCAGCATTAGGCTCTCGCCTTGATTGATACCAATTTGTGTTTCTTGTTGACGTTCAGAGGGCAGAACTTCGTGCGTCTCAATCGGCGCAGGGAAATGCACGTGCAAGCCCGGCGGGAAGTTCTTTTGATATTCTCCGAAACGGAAAACCGCAGCGCGTTCGCCTTCGTCAACGACCACAACGCCCGTGGCGAGCCACGACACGGCAGCCACAACGCCCAAAACCAGGAAACCGCCGGGGCCAAAACTCGGTCCACGTCGGCCACCGCCGCCACCGCCGCCACGGCCGCGACGAGAAAAGCGTTCCTGCATTTTGCGCATTTGCTCTTCTATGTCATTGCCGCCCCCTTGGCCGCCGCCGCCCGGCCGGCCCCAGGGGGATCCGCCATTGCCATTCCCGCCCGAGCCGCCACTGCCCCAAGGGCCGCCATTGGCCTTGGGAGGCTCGTCGCCATTTCCACTATTATCATTCCAGGGCATCGCCCCTCCTTCTGGTGTCACCAGGTCTCTGGTTTTTTATTCGTTTGAAGCCTATTTGCGATCGATAGCACCCTTCATCAAGGACAAAGCCCATGTTTTGGGAAAAGAAAGACCGTAAAACCTTATCAGATGCGACAATCCGGAGCGCTTTGGGTGACCCGGAGTGGCTGTCGGGCGTGCGAATCACTCCCGAAGGGCATGTCACCATGGTCATCGAAACAGCACCCGATGCCCTTGAGCAAGGTGAGTCGCGTCGGGTCGAAGCGGAAGCCCGTGTGATGTCGCTCAATGGCGTGCGCGAGGTCAAATCGGTTCTGACCGCACAAGCTGAACCCGGATCGGCGCCACCCCGACCCGCCCCGGCTCTTCCAACTCATTCCGGCGCGCGCCGCGTTCGCAAGGGCGCACGTCTTTCTGACGAGGCTCTGACACAGGGACAACCGGAACAATCTGCTCAAATCGCCCCTATCCCGGGCATTTCGCGCATACTGGTTGTGGCGAGTGCCAAAGGGGGCGTCGGAAAATCGACGATCTCGGTCAATCTCGCCGCAAGTTTCGCCAAGCAGGGCCTGCGCGTGGGTTTGCTCGATGCAGACATTTACGGCCCGTCGATTCCCACAATGCTCGGCGTCAGTGAGGCTAGCCCGAGTACGAATTCGGATGGAAAACTGGTGCCGGTTCAGGCCTATGGGATCGAGACTCTCTCCATTGGCTATTTGTCCGACCCAGATGCGCCAATGATCTGGCGCGGGCCAATCGTTCAGTCAGCCATCACACAAATGCTAAACGATGCCTTTTGGGGCACATCGGACGACCCGCTGGACCTGTTGATTATTGATACGCCGCCTGGCACCGGCGAAGCCCAGCTGACCTTGGCGCAACGCGTGCCGGTCAACGCCGCCGTCATCGTCACTACGCCGCAAGAAGTCGCCCTGGCGGACGTTCGACGCGGCGCGGCGATGTTCGCAAAAACGCATGTTCCACTTCTCGGCATTATCGAGACGATGAGCTGGTTCGAAGATCCCTCCGGACAGCGACACGCGATTATGGGCGAAGGCGGTGGCGCACGCATGGCACAAGCCCTTGGCTTACCCCTACTTGCGCAAATTCCGTTGATACAATCAATCCGGGAAGGCGGAGATTGCGGCGTTCCCGCGGCGCTCCAGGACGATTCAACAGGCGCGTTGTTCACGAACTGCGCGCGCGAAGTCGCGCTCAGCATGGACGCAATTCAATCCAAGGTAGCGCCCCGCATTCTTTTTGAAAAATAGGCCGCAAAATAGGTCAAATTTCATCATTCCCTTGAACCGTGATTTCGGACTTTTCAGCTAAGTCTCACTCAAGGGACATTAGTAATGCTGAGTACTTCTTCACGCCTTCATACGTTTGTGTATGCGACCTTGCTTTCGGTCGTCCTGATTTGTGCCACGGTACATTTCACGGACTTCGTTGCACCGTTTCTTGAGTCCTATGGCGCAAGCACAGTGACCTATACGGCACTGATCGCATCTTGCATTCTGGCACCACCCGCCTCGATCCTGATGGCGATCTATTCGAACAAACTTATTACAATTCAGGAACAGTTGCACGAGCTGGCGACGACAGATCCCCTGACGGGTTTGTTAAACCGCCGCGCTTTCGCACATCGTTATGATCGTGAATCAGCACGTTACAGCCGGACCAATCGCCCGATTGCGCTGCTCTTGATTGACCTCGATTATTTCAAACTGATCAATGATCGATATGGACACGCAGCCGGCGATGCGGCGTTGCGCGTGCTGTCAGATCATTTACGCACGACCAGCCGATTCGGCACGGATGATGTTGCCCGCTGGGGCGGTGAGGAATTCGCGGTTCTGTTATCCGATTCCGGACACCAATCCGGTTTCCGCGCCGCTGAACGCTTACGCCGGCAGATCGAAACACTGCCCGTCAGCTTCAATTCGACGACCATCCGACTTCAAGCGAGTGTTGGAATGGTTGTCTGCCGCAAGGGCGAATCGCTGGAGGCGGCCGTCCAACGTGCCGACCTGTGCCTGCGACAAGCAAAGAATCAGGGTCGAAACCGGGTCATCGTCTTTCCTGAGGACTTGCCAGCTCCAACTGATTCCGGCGCCAGCGCGGCTTAAGCCTCGCTTACTGCGGTTCCAAAAACAGTCTTTCATTCGCAATCCATTTCCCGCATACGCGAAACATGATCGCGTTCTTCCGGAGGAATGCCCGCTGGATATCGGGGGGATTTCTTCTCACCTTTTTTTCGTCCTTTGGACAGACCTTCTTTATCGGTTTGTCGGGAGAAGAATTGCGCGCCAAGTTTGACCTATCAGATGGAGAGTTTGGCGGGATCTATATGATCGCCACGATCGGCAGTGCTCTGACCTTGCCCTTTCTTGGCCGCATCCTCGACCATATGCCGGGTTGGAAAGTCGCCCGTTTCGTTATCCCGTCGCTGGCAATCGCTTGCGTTTTAATGGCCTTCGCGCCGACGCTCCCCATCCTAGTTTTTACGCTGTTTGCACTGCGCCTATTCGGACAAGGCATGATGACTCATACAGCCTACACAGAAATTGGCCGTTGGTTTGTGGCAAGCCGCGGGCGAGCAACGTCGCTCATCGTCCCGGGGCATCAGGCAGGAGAAGCGTTTTTGCCCATCGGGTTCACGCTTGTTGCCGTAGCAATTGGCTGGCAAGCCGGCTGGATCATCGCGGCGATCTTGCTGAGTATGTTTGCGCTTCCGGCGGTCATTCAGCTCTGGAAGGTTGAGCGCAAACCGCAAAGCGCGGATCCGGAGTTAACCCAGGAACGGATCGGTCCGGATATGACTGTGGCTCAAGTCGCCGCTGACCCGATCTTCTATGCCTTATTGATCGGCGTACTCGCGCCCCCCTTCATCGGAACGACGATCTTCTTTCATCAGGACTATCTTGTCGAATTGCGCGGTTATAGCGAGCTGGCATTCGCCGCTGCGTTTCCCGTCATGGCCATCACAACGGTGTGTTTTTCTCTGCTGAGCGGCCAATTGATTGACCGCTTCGGGGCCATCCGCCTGCTGCCGTTCTATCTTATACCGCTCTGTCTAGCGTCACTGACGATGGGTTTACTGACCCCGGCTTGGGGCATTTACGCGTTTATGTTTCTCGTCGGCGTGAGCTACGGTTTCACGGCCCCACTGATTGGGGCGCTCTGGCCGGAAGTTTATGGCATTCGAAACTTAGGATCGGTCCGTGCAATCGCCGTCGCCGCAAGTGTGGCAGCAACGGCAATTGGTCCAGGCCTCACAGGGTATCTGATCGATCAGGGCACAAGCCTACCCACTCAAATGCTCTATATGAGCGCTTGGTGCGTCCTTGCATGTGTGACGCTAGGCGTGACCGCTCCGATTATTCAGAAGCGGAACGCAACCTCCAGAGCGATCTAGCTCGCCTCTTTTCTGGCGCCGTCTTCCAGTCCGTACTCACGGACTTTCCGGTACAGTGTCGACCGCCCGATCCCGAGACGACGGCTAACCTCGCTCATATGCCCGGCATAATGCTCAATGGCATAGGCGATCAGATCTCGCTCAACGTCTGCGAGGCTCCGGACTTCGCCCTGCTCCAAGACCCGAACAGGACCGGATGCGCCGTCTCCGGCACTCATCGGCAGTGAGTCATTGGCGACGATCGTCTGGCTCGACACTTCCGGAAGCGCCGCAATTTCTGGCATAATTCCGCTGATCTGTGGGAAATCATGAGGCTGCAGCATATCCCCTTCGCAGAGGACCACCGCACGAAATACAGCATTTTCCAGTTGCCGGACATTGCCAGGCCAATCGAAAGCACTGAGCATTTTCAGTGTATCTTCAGCAGCGCCAACAATCCGTGTTCCCTCAGACGCGTTGAAGCGACCAATGAAGTGATCGACGAGGGCCGGAACATCTTCAACCCGTTCCCGAAGACTCGGCATTTCCACCGGAAATACATTCAGGCGATAGAACAGATCCTCACGGAATGCGCCTTCTTTAACGCGCTGGGCGAGATCACGGTTGGTCGCAGAAATGATCCGAACGTCGACTTTGACCGGACGGCGCGCGCCGACAGGATCGACTTCACCTTCTTGCAAGGCGCGAAGCAGTTTCACCTGCATGTCGAGTGGTAGTTCACCCACTTCGTCGAGGAATAACGTACCGCCATCGGCTTCCACGAACTTACCGGGTGATCGAGCTACCGCACCAGTAAACGCACCCTTCTCGTGTCCAAACAGAATGCTCTCGACAAGATTTTCAGGGATCGCACCGCAGTTCACAGAAATAAACGGCTTACCCGCGCGCTCCGAAGCGCCCTGAATACAGCGCGCGATAACTTCCTTACCGACACCGCTTTCACCGAGGATCAGCACTGGAATATCAGACGCGGCAGCGCGTTGGCCGAGTCGGATGACCTGACGCATGATCGGTGCGCTGGCAATCATATCATCGAAACCCATGCCGCCTTCGGCCTTACGGGTCAGACGTTTGACCTCTCCGGACAGCGAAGACAGTTTCAGCGCGTTGCGGATCGATACGACCACGCGCTCCGGATTGGCCGGCTTCACGACGAAATCAACAGCGCCGGTTCGCATCGCTGCCACAATGGTGTCGATGCCGCTGGTTGCGGTCAGCATGATGACGGGCAATTCCGGGCGACGCTCAACGAGCATTTCAAGCGTGTCCATGCCGGACAGTCCGGGCATTGTGAGATCGAGCAGGACAACATCTGCGCCCGCATTTGCATCCGTTGCGATGGCGACTCCGGTTTCTCCGTCCGGCGCCGTCCGGCAGGCAAATCCTGCCTTTTCGACGGCCGCTGTCAGAAGACGCCGCTGCGTTGGATCATCATCAATTACCAATACTGTCTTAGCCATACGCAGGTCCCTCATGCTTCACCCGTAACGCACGGGTGGTTCAATTCGCTACGCCCCGTAATGGCACATAGAGATGAGGTTATGGTTCAGATGATCGATTGAATTTTATGTATTTTCTAGATCTGGGACGGATCTTTGAACACGTACTCGCGCCATCCTGATCGATCGAATGGGGCCCAATCGTCTTCGGATTGCGCCAGCCTGTCAGCCACTGCGACCATGACAAGCGGGTTCACGCCAAGCCCAACGTGGCTCGCCGGCACAACAATGTTTTCCGTGTCCGCGCCTTTGGACGGGCACTGCACTGAGCCACGCCAGGAAACAACGCCGTCCGTGCGTGTCAAAATCGAGGTGGTGGGAACCGGCGGGGCGGCTTCGAGATCCCGATATCGACCTTCCGCTTCAGGCTGGGTCTCTTTACCATTAATCGCTTCAAACAGTCGGCTCGGCGCAGCATGACGCCGATTATTGCTGATCGGGCTGCCGAGTGAAATCACAAACCGAACGATATCCGGATGCATTTTGGCGAGTTCACGGGCGAACACGCCGCCAAGACTCCAGCCGACGATCGAAAGCTTTTGACCATTGTCGGCATAGATCTGTTCGACAAGATCGGACATCTCGCGCTCGCGGGTTTCGTTGAAGCGCACGTTCCGCCCCAATCCCCAACCGTAAGACTTGTATCCAAGATCATCAAACAGTCGACGCATCGGACGCGTGGACCGGTCGCTAGCCATAAAGCCCGGCAAGACCAAAACGGGGTGACCATCGCCTTTTGGCAGATTTCGCATTTGTTTCCGGAACAAACCAAAAGCACCGAGCTCAAAAATCGCTCGACCTTCTGTCAACGTCCAAAACGGATGTGGCGGTTTCGCCATCGCCGCAGTAGCCATATTTTCCTCCCGTACACCGTGTTTTCACGGTCATTTTCACAACCATGCTCTGTAACGATATAGGAGGCAAGCCTAGAAATGGATGCCTAATTTTATCAGCTGGCCTTCGCTTTGCTTTTTGCCGATGCTGATTTCTTGGCGGTAGAAGCCCGTGGCTTTCGCTTAGTGGCGGTTCTCGTTTTCGTCGCAGCGGCCGTCTTTTTCGGAGCGGGCTTCGGCTTGGCTGGCGTTAAATTCACACCCGCCACCTTGGCCATTTCTTCGAAACTGTCCTGCAGACACTGACTGTATAATTCAGGATCTGGCATCACATCCCGATCTGCTGTGAATGTGATCGTCGCCTCATTCACATAGCTTTGAACCACATGCCCCAGCGCCATACCGTCGAGCAGGCAAAGCAATCCCTGCATGCTGACCAGTTTGGCACCGGCAGAATAAATCGGCACCGGCGGCCCAGGCACGTTGGTCACGACCGTGTTAATCACTGGGCGCACCATATAGTTGGCGACGCCGAGACGCGAATAGAGCTGTGCTCCGAGCGCCATAAAGAGCGCGGGCGAAACCTTGCTCGCCTCGGTCATCTGACGCGCGCCGAGGGCGCTGGTCATTTCCTTGGAGCGACTGGTCTGATCGTAAACATAAGCCATGCGCTCTGCGGCATCCGCAATATGAGTTCCCAGAGGCGCAATCATCGCTGAAACCTGGTTACCCATTGTGTTCTTTTCAGTTTCAGAACGCACAGAGATCGGCGCCATGGCGGTCATGGTCGTCTTCGGCAAGTCATTGTGATGTTTGAGATATTTGTGCAAGCCTCCGCCAATGATCGTCAGCATCACGTCATTGACTTTGGCGCCATCTGCAAGACTGCGCAGTGCCTTGATATGTTCAAGCTCAAAGACACGACCTTCGACGACGCGGTGTGGCGAAATCTTCGTATTAAAACGGGTTTTCGGTGCTTCGATTGCGGCCTTCAAGCCAAAATCGCCTTTGATCATCCCTTTGGCAGTACGATAAATGCCGGGGACAGCTTGCGCGGATACCCCCAATTGACGGATCGGGTTCAACCAAGCGCGCGCATAGCCCTTTGCGAACATGCCAACCCGGTTCGGAAACTTATCTGGTTTCCAGGTGTCTGGCTTGTTCGGCGGCGCAACGCTTGGGGTTGGCGTGTGTAAGGCTTGCATCATATCGATTCCAGACATGCCATCGATCGCGGCATGGTGGACTTTCGTTACGACGGCATAAGACCCTTTTGGCACGCCTGGAACATTGTCGAGCCCCTCGACAACCGTAAATTCCCATGGCGGGCGTGACAGATCCAGCGGCCGGGCAAAAATACGCGCTGCTTGAATACAAAGCTGTCGCCAATCGCCCGGCTTCGGCAAGGCGACATGCCGGACGTGATACTCGAGGTCGAAGTCGGCATCCTCTACCCAATAAGGATAATCGACATTGAACGGTACTTTGACGAGCTTTTGCCGCATCGTTTTTGAAAGCTGCATGCGCTCTTCATAGAATTTCAGGATGTCTTTAAATCGAACAAATCCGCCGGGCGCTGTGGACGGATCATAGATCAAAATTGATCCGATATGCATTGGTGAACTTGGCGTCTCCAAGGCAACAAATGAGGCGTCCATGCCTTGCAGTTGTTCCATATTTTCCTCCCAGACCGGTCCAGGCCCGAACCAATATTGGCCCCTAATACAACGCGGTTGAGAAAGTTATGACGCTTTGTGTTCAATTTGACCAGTGTTACTCGCCCAATAAACGAACCCGTCAATACGGTCGCCGCAATGGCACTCGACATACGAGCATCCGGACTGTCGCTCCAAAACCACAAGCAGAATTTATAGTTAATCCAAAAACTGATCTGACTTGATTTAGCGCTCTCAAGAGAAGAATAAACAAACCAAAATCAGATGCGTCATTGCATCTTATTGGGGGAGAAAAGATGCAAGAACGGCCATCAAAGGGCCGCGTGTTACTGTTCGTGTGCGGCATTATTTTTCTCGATGCCGTGGGCTTTGGTTTGATCATGCCCCTGATGCCCGCGCTTTTGGATGATGTCGCAGGCCTCTCGATCAGTGATGGCGCAACCATCGCTGGCCTTTTACTGACCACATTTGCCGTGATGCAATTCGTATGCGCGCCCATTTTAGGCGGTTTAAGCGATCGCTTCGGTCGACGGCCCGTCTTACTGATCGCCCTACTTGGCTTTTCGATAGACAGCTTCATCATGGCCTGGGCGCCGACGCTGACTTGGTTGTTCGTGGCCCGGATTGTTTCAGGGGTTTTCGGCGCAACATATGCTGCGGGCTATGCCTGCATCGTTGATGTCTCCGAGCCGGACGAGCGGGCCAAGCTGTTCGGCTATGCCGGCGCAGCTTTGGGACTTGGTTTCATCTTCGGTCCCGCGGTCGGCGGCTTTCTGGGAGAGTATTGGGTCCGTTTGCCCTTTATCGTATCCGGTGGCTTAATTTTCGTCGTCTTCCTACTCGGCTATTTCACTTTCCCGGAAACGCTGAACGAACAAAATCGCCGCCCATTTTCACTCGCGCGCGCCAATCCCGTAGGCAGCCTAATATCGATTGGGCGATTTCCAGCTGTTTTGGTTATTTTGAGTGCGTTATTTCTGATCCAACTCGGGAACCACTCCTTCTCTAGCATTTGGTCATTCTACGTCACAGCCGTCGCTGGATGGACACCATTCTTCATTGGGCTTTCCATTAGTGTTTACGGATTTGGCGTGGCAGGTGTTCAAGGTGTGCTCACCGGCCCCTTCGTCGCTAAGTTTGGGGAGGTCCGTGCCGTCTATCTCGCAATGGCCGTAGGAATTATTTCGTTTTTGATCCTCGCCGTCGCACAAAATGGTACGC
>JAYZAM010000207.1:0-5854 GCA_036339715.1 Pseudomonadota bacterium
CTTTGTCGCGTTGTAATCGTCTCTGTCGAAACGCTCGAGCTGTGCGCAAGTGCTGTGCCTCTAGTATTCGGACGGGTCCGCAATGATCCGATTTGGACAAAGTTGGTGGGAACGTAAAGAGCGATCAGATCTCTGTGATTGAGGCGAACGGATCTCAAATTTCCAAAATCAACGAAAAATATACAACTTAAAGTATAAAACCGGGTTTGAATTCAGGTGGGTAAAGCGTTTAGTGACAATCGGAATATTTATGGACGAGGTACCTCAGCAGCTCAGATTTGCTGAGCAGCGCCGTGTATTATCACGGGTGGCGTTGACGATTTCGCTGATCCTGACCGTCTATCTCTGCATTGTCTCGGTGATCATGCCGGTGATGACGGTCGGCAAGGCAATCGCCGCATTGGCCGCCATTCTGATCGGCAGCTTGAGTTGGCTCTGCCACTATGAAAGACTTTACACGGCCAGCGCTGCAACGATTGTTGCGATCACCATTATCGGCGGTTTTGTGGCCAGTTTATCAAATGGCGGTGCAGATGGTGTTGTCGCGCCAATCATGATTTCGGCGCCCGTGACAGCCGCCGTGTTCATCGGCGCGAGAGCAACGCTAATCTCTGGCATCGGGGTCGTGCTGGCGATTGTATCGCTGCTCTATCTTGAGCGGATCGGTATGGTCAGCGAAGCGCCTTACACGCCCGCAACGCTCGAGATTGCCGCTGTTGTCATGCTGTCAGCCGCCACGGGTATCTGCGCATCGGGCGTTGGGTATTTCGCGCATGCGATGCAGACCCAGATACGATCGCTCACGGACTCCCAGAACCGAGTTGTTCAGGCCTCCGAACAGCTCGATCATCTTGCCCACCATGATGCTCTCACGGGCGTTGCCAATCGTCAGGGCTTGCAACGCTATCTGGATCATCAGCTCTCCTCGCGTTCCAAGTCGAAAACCCACATCCTTCTGGCGCATGTCGATCTCGATAAGTTCAAATCGATCAACGATACGTACGGGCATCCGTTTGGTGACGCCGTGCTAAGACATGCGGCAGATATTATGCGCGCCGAGTTCGATAAGAACGCGTTGGTGGCACGCGTCGGTGGCGATGAGTTTGTCATTGTCTCCGTCATGCCAAAGGATTCTCACACGATCGAAGGTCAGCGAGTTTGCGACCGCTTGGTCACCCTTTTGAGGGCACCAGTGGACGCCAATGGCATTCGATGCCAGGTCGGCGCCAGCATTGGTTTTGTCACGGCACCTCGACATGCCTGTTCAGTGGACTCTCTCATGACAGATGCGGACCTCGCCCTGTACCAGGCCAAAAGAGAAGGGCGCGGTGTTGCTCGCGCGTTCGAACCAGCGATGAGAAGTCAACTCGAGCGCGACCGGATCTTCAGGATCGAAGTTGAGGCGGCTTTGGAAGAAGACCGCGTCACTTGCGTTTTGCAGCCACAGGTTTCTATCGTCGCTGGCAAGGTCATTGGTTTGGAGGGCCTTGGCCGGATCCGGAGCCAGGCTGGCGATCTTCTGCCACCGGCGCTCATTTTGCCAGTCCTGACCGAAATGGGGCGCCTGACAGAATTTGATCTGGAAGTGACGCGAAAGAGCCTCGACGCTCTGTTGTCTTTAAGACAGGCCGGGCAAAAACTCCCTTATGTTTCGATAAATGCATCGGCCCAATCGCTGAGATCTGCCCATTATGTTCCGGCAATCTGCGAGGCGCTGAAAGTTCGGGGCCTTTCGCCAAAAGACGTCGTCGTGGAGATTCTCGAGTCTACCTTGATTGAAAGCGCGGATGATGCTGCGGCAAAAACGATTGGGCGGCTTCATGAGGTCGGCATTAAGACCATCATGGACGATTTTGGATCCGGTCATGCCACCATGTCGAACCTGCTCAAACTTGATCTCGATGGATTGAAAATCGATCGCTCGCTGATTGCTGATCTCGACAATTCAAAAACACTTCGCTTGGTACGCGCGGTGCATGCTCTGGCCAAGGATCTCGACCTGACTGTGATCATTGAAGGGGTTGAGACCCCGCAACAATTTACGACTTTACGCAAAATCGGATGTGAGCTGGTTCAGGGCTACGGGATCTGCAAACCTCTCCTACAGGATGAGCTCCTAGACTGGCTCAAAGCCTATGGAAAATCCAATATTGGCGTCCTGCAGGATCGCATTCGCAACGCCTCGTAAGCGTCGTGTCGGGCGTCGGATACTGAACGAAATGCCGTTTAATGCGCTTCCGCCCAGTTCATTCCGATATCGGCTTCGACCACAAGTGGAACGCTCAAGCTGAGCGCTGGCAAAGGCGCGCGCTCCATCGTAGCGCGGACGACCTCCATCGTTTGTTCGGCTTCAGCCTCGGGCGCTTCAAAAATCAATTCGTCATGGACTTGCAAAAGCATCTTCGCCTTCAAGCCAGCCTTCTCCAGAGCTGCTGGCATTTTGATCATCGCGCGTTTGATGATGTCAGCAGCCGATCCCTGAATTGGCGCATTAATGGCCTGGCGCTCGGCGAACCCGCGTTGTGGCCCCTTGGCCTTGATGCCCTTAAGGTGCAGAACCCGCCCGAAAATGGTTTCAACCCGCTCATGTTCTGCCGCGTATTTCTTGGTTTCATCCATATAGGCTTTGATGCCGGGGAAGCGCTTGAAATAGGTCTTGATATAAGTCGACGCCTCGTCTCGGGGGATCGAGAGCTGTCGTGCCAGGCCGAAGCCTGAAATCCCATAAATGATCCCAAAATTGATCGCCTTGGCGCGGCGGCGGATCATCGGATCCATGCCTTCAATTGGGGTGTCGAACATTTCAGACGCCGTCATCGCGTGAATGTCGAGGCCCTGGTTGAAGGCGTCTTTCAGAGCATCGATCCCGGCAATGTGCGCCAACAATCTAAGCTCGATTTGGCTATAGTCAGCGCTGATCAGAACGTTTCCAGCTTCCGGGATAAAGGCCTCCCGGATCTTGCGCCCCTCTTCGGTTCGGATCGGAATATTCTGTAGGTTCGGATCATTTGACGACAAGCGCCCGGTCTGTGCGCCCGTCATCCCGTAATTGGTGTGCACGCGTCCGGTGCGCGGGCTGATCTGCTGCTGCAGGGTTTCGGTATAAGTCGACCGTAATTTCGAAACCGTACGCCATTTGATCACCGCGCGTGGCAAGTCGTGCCCCTCAGCGGCGAGGTCTTCGAGAATATCGGCGCCGGTCTGCCAGGCCCCGGTTTTGGTCTTTTTTCCGCCTTCAAGGCCCATCTCATCGAACAGAATTTCGCCCAACTGTTTCGGACTACCCAGATTGAACTCTCGTCCAGCCAGCTCATAGGCTTCGGCTTCGTGGCGCGCCATGGACTGATTAAATTCTGCGGAGAGCCGAGATAGGGTGTTTCGGTCAACCTTTATGCCGTGACCTTCCATATCCGACAGCACAGAGACGAGGGGGCGTTCGAGCGTTTCATAAACCGTGGTGACGCCCTCTTTGTGCAGCCGTTTCTTGCTATCGAGCCAAAGGCGAAGCGTTATATCAGCGTCTTCCGCCGCATACTCTGTCGCCCGGTCGAGTGGGACGCGATCAAATGTGATCTGTTTTTTACCCGTGCCGCAGACATCCTTAAAGGCCAGCGGGGAATGGTGAAAATAGCGTTCGGACAATTCGTCCATGCCGTGATTATGCATGCCAGCGTGCATAACGAAGCTGAGCAACATCGTATCATCGATCGGCGACACATGAATGCCAGATCGCGCGAGTACGGTGATATCATACTTAAAATTATGTCCGATCTTCAGAATCGAGTCGTCTTCAAATAAGACTTTGAGAGCCTCTAGCGCTTTATCCTTATTGATCTGACGCGGTGGATCTGCCCCGAACATATCGTCGGAAGCTGCGGCAGGATCACTGTCCGGGTCGACATGGGCAAGGGGGATGTAACACGCCTCTCCCGGCGCCAGTGCGAGCGAAATTCCTACCAGACCCGATTCATGCGCATCCAGCGCATCCGTTTCGGTATCGACCGCCACATAACCTTGTGCCGTTGCACGCGCGATCCATTCCTCCAGCGTATTGAAATCCCGGACGCAGACATAGCTGCTGCGATCGATCTGGACGGGCTCATCATCGGTGGCTTCTTCAAGTGTACCCTCCAGCTCGAACGTCTCTTTGACGCGGCGCGTGATCGTCCGGAATTCCATCCGCTCGAGAAAGTCCAAGAGGGTTTTTGGGTCTGGATCGGCAACCGCGAGATCTTCCACAGGTACGTCCAGAGGGACATCTTGTTTTAAGGTGACCAACTCACGCGACATTCTGATCTGATCCGCGTGGTCGATCAGCGTTTGTCGGCGTTTCGGTTGTTTGATCTCTTCGGCCCGTGCCAGCAGCGAGTCGAGGTCACCATACTCAGTCAGCAAAGTGGCTGCGGTTTTGACCCCGATCCCCGGTGCGCCAGGAATATTGTCGACGCTATCGCCAGCAAGCGATTGAATGTCGATGACCTTGTCCGGACCAAGTCCGAATTTTTCGACGACTTGATCATACCCGATTTGCTTATTTTTCATGGTGTCGAGCATGAACACTTTATCGGTCACCAGCTGCATCAGATCTTTGTCTGATGAGACAATTGTAACGCGTGCGCCTTTGGCTTCAGCTTGCTTGGCATAGGTCGCGATGAGATCGTCGGCCTCATAGCCTTCCATTTCCAGTGCGTGCGTATGGAAGGCGATCGCGGCTTCCCGGACCAGAGGAAACTGTGGGCGCAAGTCTTCGGGCGGTTCAGATCGATTGGCTTTGTATTCCGGGAACATATCGTTCCGGAACGTATAAGACGACTTATCGAAGACGCAGGCAAAATGCGTCGGGCGTTCATCGCCCTTAAGGTCCTCGAGCAGCTTCCACAGCATGTTACAAAAGCCCGAAACGGCGCCGACAGGCAGGCCGTCAGATGCCCGCGTCAGCGGCGGCAGGGCGTGATAAGCGCGAAAAATATAGGCGCTCGCATCAATCAGATAGAGATGGCTGTCAGAATTGATCGGGGCGCTGGGCATAATCGGTTCCTTCCTAGACGGAGGAAGTATTAGCCGCGAGTCGCAATCGAGGGTAGGGGGCGACGCACGAAACATATGCCCTGTAGCTAGGTCATATTGAGCAAGGTCGCGAAACCAGCACCAAACGTGTCGGTGGTTTCGATCAGCTCAGTCGGCGCGTCCGTGCCTCCGAGCAACGCACCCGGGGGAACGCCAAACTGTCGCCGCACTGCGCGATTGAAATTGGCGTCAGACGAGAACCCCCACTTTTCCGAAATGCGTGTTAGCTCACCGCGAACCATAGGGCGCTCTGCAATCTCTGATACGGCGCGAAACAGGCGCCGGTCGCTAATATACTGGCGGACCCCGCCCTTGCTTTCAAACATGCGATAAAGTGATGCGCGCGAAACGCCGAATTCTCGTAAGATTTCTGCGACACCTAGATCCGTGGTTTCAAGATTGTGCTCGATAAACTGGCAGATTAGGTCCTTTAACGCCAAGCTCGCCTGGCGTCGCACATCGGCTTCTTTCTGGTCATTGCCCATTGCCAGTTTGATGCAGGCAATAAACCGTTCTTGCGCGATCGGGTCTAGCGTGTTCTCCGCAACAAGATCGCGATAAATTTGGTCAAGCTGCCGTCCGAGAAGCTTCGCAAATGTAGGGTGCTGCGACAGATGGATGAACGGTGCGTGTTTGGCGGGGTCATAGCCAAGAACTGATTTTGGAAAGAAGATGCTCTGAATAATGGCCGGGAATTGCAGGCACTCATACCGATATTCCAGATCGACGAGATAAATTTCGCCAGTGTGACGATCGACGCTTTCATCGCCTAACCGACCCAGCAAAT
>JAYZAM010000208.1:0-8325 GCA_036339715.1 Pseudomonadota bacterium
CCAAAATCGCTTGAACGAGGGTCCAGACTGTTTCGTCCCGCCGCTGTCGTTCAGCGGGAGAATAAAGAGTAGCGCCCTCCGTAATTGATCGCTCTCCGATCGACATCTCCACTCTTCCAATCGTAGTTCCAAAGCCACGCTACAGGGTGTGTCGATAATGTGTCAATATCGTTTTACGTCTATCTGGTTTTACGGTTGCGTAAAAAGAGTATACACTCGTTTTAATTGTGATACCCCTATCTAGAGAACGTTTAATCTGTTAAGGATTAAGGATGCACGGCCTGAAATTTCTTGGATTTATCCATAGAATTCGATCCTCCGAGATCGTTCCCCCAGCGTCGCGGCTAAACACTCACAGAGACTTTAAGGCGTCCCGGTTTTTCGCGGCTTTACGACCATGCCTGCAGAACGCGACGATGCCCGACAGTCGATTTTTAGATGATCGCCCGATTGGGCGGAGCCACACAAAACTCGCGCGAAGACGAGAATAATAGAAGCCTATCGAATTGGCTTTTTTGGGAGAGTGAAAGTGACAGATACAAGTGAAGGCGCTTTCGCATCAGAACGAGGCATATCGTTCGGCTCGCGCGACAGAGCGGCATTTACAGCCTCTGACACCCATTCAGATTCAGATCTGAAAAACCCCCTGGAAGATTTGCGGCAAACAATTGAGACGGCAATTCTACCGCGGCTCATGCTTGTCCATACCGACCCGGCGACACTGATTACCGAGAAGACCCAACGCGCAGACCAAATCGAGACAAATAGTGTTGAGCGTTTTGTGACTGCAATCATCGATCAGAGCGCCACTTCGGGTCAGGAAATGATCGATCATTTTGTGCGCAACGGTATGGCCATGGAATGTATCTATCTACAGCTCTTGGCACCCGCGGCGCAACGAATGGGAGTGCTTTGGGAAGATGATATTCGAAGCTTTACGGATGTCACTGTCGGGCTTTGCCGCCTCCACGAAATCCTCCGGAACAACAGGTTGAGCGCACCGCATCAATACGCTTTGCCAACGCCGGAAACACCGTCAATCTTGCTCGCCACCGCGTGCGGCGACCAACATGTTTTCGGTGTGATCATGGTCGCGGAATTCTTCCGTCAGGCCGGTTGGCAAGTGACGTGCGAACCGGCCGCAACGACGCGAGAACTGGCGCGAATTGCGGCGCTGCACAATTATGACGTAATTGGCCTGTCTATTGCACGCTCATATAGTGCAACCGAAGTCTCAGAAGTGATCCAGAAATTGCGCAACACATCGCGAAACCCTGATGTACAAATTATGCTCGGCGGATCTTTGATCGCCCGCGATGCCCGTTTCGCGGATAAAGTGGGGGCGGACTTGGCTGTCACGAGCGGACAACATGCGCCCGATGCGGCAATGAATCTACTGGCACACGCCCGAGTCGGCTGCTAAGGAGCCCAACTCTTTGATCTGACGGCAATCATATGGACGCTAAATCTCCTCACATTGAACCCCAAAGCGAGCCTCGCAAAGGCTTCGCTAACGCGGCTGCGTTCTTAGGAGAATTGTCCGCCGAGACTATGGGCGAGCTGCTTGGCACATCTGCCGATATTGCTCTCGTGATCGAAAATGGCATTGTCAAAGATGTGGCGCTGGCCAATGCCGCACTGATATCGAGCGGCTATGCCGAGGCTTGGATCGGGAAAGCCTGGGTTGATACGGTCACCATCGAGAGCAAGCCAAAAATCGAAGCGCTACTTCGGCTCGAAACAGGCGACACGCCTTGGCGACAGGTTAACCACATGTCCCAGTCCGCTCTGGACGTGCCCGTCAAATACACAACTATTCCGATCCATGAGGGTGAACAGCTCGTTGCGCTTGGCCAGGATTTAAGCGAAATATCTCTGCTCCAACAGAAACTCATCAGCGCGCATCAGGACTTAGAGAAAGACTATTCGCGGATGCGAATGGCCGAAGGGCGCTATCGGCTCCTCTTCAATACGAGCAGCGAAGCCATCCTAATCGTCAATGGCGAAGACTGGACAATCGAAGAAGCCAATAGCGCTGCCGAAACAATCACCGGTCAGCTCCACAAAGACCTCGTATCCTCTTCGATCACGGCGCTATTTGATCCTGCGGCTGCGGGCCGTATCAATACGCTGGTCGCGTCAGCATCTACCCAGGGCGCTGCGGTTCAGACGGATCTGGCTCTGAACACCGGAAAACGCGTCAGCCTTTCTGGGTCAGCATTTCTCGAGAATGATCAGAAAAGGATCATTGTACGGATCACCGAAGATGGTGATTCCCAAGAAGCGGTAAAACCAAATCGTCCACTCGACACAATGATTGATCACCTGCCCGATGGCCTGGTCATCGCGGACGCCGATCAACGGATCTTGCACATCAACGATACGTTCGCGCAATCTGCTCAATTGTCATCATCGCAAGACGCCAAAGGCGATCCGCTGAGCACATATCTCGGGAGATCGTCGACCGACATCAATGTTCTATATTCAACATTGCGGAAGAACGGCCTGGTGCGCAATTTTGCGACCATTTCTCGCGATCGGTTTGGCAGTGAGGAAAAAGTCGAGGTCTCAGCCGTCGCCGCGCCAACGAAAAGCGGAGTGGTTTACGCATTTTCCGTCCGCGGGGTGTCTCGCCGACTCACGCAGGCGCCGCGGCTTGATGAAAAACTGCCGAGTGCGTCGACCGATTTCACCGAACTGGTCGGGCGGGTTCCGCTGAAAGATATCGTCAACGAATCGACGCTTCTGATCGAACGCCTATGTATCGAAGCAGCGCTTAAAATTTCTGATAATAACCGGGCGTCCGCCGCTGAAATGCTCGGGCTCAGCCGTCAGGGTTTGTACTCGAAACTCAAGCGCGTCGGGCTCGAAACCGGGGACTAAGTTTTCACCCGCAAAAAGCGTCCAGTTTGATTGACACCCACAAGTGTCCATCCTAACGTTCCCGCATGTCGGGTTCACCTGATCCTATGACACTTCAATCGCGCCCTCATTGGCGCGACGTGTTGGAACTTCTGAAACCCGTGACCTGGTTTCCACCTATGTGGGCTTTCGCTTGTGGAGTGATCTCCACCGGGCAAGCCAACTGGTCACACTGGCCGTTCATCTTAGGCGGAGTGATCCTCGCCGGCCCGATGGTTTGCGCCGCCAGCCAAGCTGTGAATGATTGGTATGACCGGCATGTGGATGCGATCAATGAGCCGAACCGGCCCATTCCGTCCGGTCGTATTCCCGGGCGTTGGGGATTTTATCTTGGCCTCTTTTGGTCTGCGGCTTCACTCGGCGTTGGCGCGCTTCTCGGAATCTGGGCTTTCGTCGCCTCGATTGTGGCAGTTGCACTGGCTTGGTTATACAGCGCGCCTCCGGTCAGGTTTAAAGAAGATGGCTGGAGCGGACCGGCCGTTGTCGGCATTGCCTATGAAGGCGTCGCCTGGTTTACGGGCGCCGCGGTGATCACCGCGGTCCTGCCCGGCCCCTATATTCTAGCAGCCGTTTTACTCTATTCGCTCGGCGCACATGGCATCATGACACTCAATGATTTCAAAGCCATCGAAGGCGATCGCGTCTCCGGCGTTCGATCCTTGCCCGTCCGATTAGGCGTTGAACGAGCAGCACAAGTCGCCTGTTTGATCATGCTGGGCGCACAGGCCTTGGTGATCGCTGGCTTGCTCTATATCGAAATGTATTTCCACGGCGCGATTGTCGGGGCACTGGTGCTGGCACAGGTCTGGCTGATGCGCATCCTGATGCGCGCTCCGGAAGAAAAAGCACCCTGGTTCAATGCCACCGGCACCTTGCTTTACGTCATTGGCATGATGGTCACGGCCTTTGCCCTAGGCTCGATTGATGGAGGTCCAGCATGGACGGTAAGCTAGCGCCCACACGCCTTGGCTGGATCGGCATTTTCCGACTGGGGCTGGTTCAGGCGGCACTCGGGGCGATCGTGATCCTGACGACATCCACATTGAACCGGGTCATGGTTGTGGAACTCGTTTTGCCGGCGACCCTGCCAGGGGCTTTGGTCGGATGGCATTATGTGGTCCAATTATCCCGGCCGCGCTGGGGTTACGGATCTGATGTTGGAGGAGCTCGCGCCCCTTGGATACTTGGCGGCATGATCGCCCTGGCGCTCGGCGCAGTGTCAGCTGCCGGATCGACCGCCTTGATGGCCTCGCAGCCGGTGCTCGGAATTCTCGGCGCAGTTTTTGCCTTTTTCGTGATCGGTATTGGCGTCGGAGCGGCTGGCACGAATATGCTGGCACTTTTAGCAACGCACACAGAGCCGTCTCGAAAAGCGGCCGCCGCCGCGATCACGTGGATCATGATGATCATCGGCTTCATTGTCACTGCAGGGGTTGCTGGCGCCATGCTCGACCCGTTTTCGATGGCGCGACTTATTCAGGTAACAGCGACGGTTTCACTGATCGCTGTGATGGTTTCCGCCCTTGCAATCTGGGGACTTGAAGGCGCGTCAAAGACACGGCGTGATTTAAACGAAGCAGAAGCCAAGCCGAATTTTTCGGCGATGCTCAAAGAAGTCTGGTCTGACGCGCAAGCGCGTCGGTTCACAATCTTCGTCGCGATCTCGATGCTGGCTTATAGCGCGCAAGACCTCATCCTCGAACCGTTTGCTGGTCTGATCTACGGTTACACGCCTGGTGAATCGACCCGTCTCGCGGCAACACAAAATATGGGCGTCTTGCTCGGCATGATCGTGACCGCAGTGCTCGGCACCGTCGTGGGAAAATCGCGGGCGCGCTTCATGCGAAAATGGACCATTCTCGGATGCCTCGCCTCGGCCGTCGCACTGGCGGCATTGTGTGCTGCAGCGCTCGTCGGGCCTGCCTGGCCCCTGCAGCCTACTGTCTTTGCTCTCGGTGTTTCGAACGGCGCCTTCGCTGTTGCCGCGATTGGCTCTATGATGACATTGGCAAGCGCCGGACGGAAAGGTCGTGAAGGCACTCGAATGGGCCTTTGGGGCGCCGCTCAGGCGATCTCGTTCGGCGTTGGTGGTTTCCTTGGAGCGACTATTCTTGATCTCGCCCGCGCCGTATTCGCACAAACTGCACCCGCTTTCGCAACCGTCTTCGCCATCGAAGGCGTTCTCTTCGTTGTAGCAGCGGGATGTGCAGCCTGGGTTGGGGACTCAACCGCAGACGATGCTGATCTGCCTGTCTTGCCCGCGGGTGAGTTGGTGCCAGCGGAATAAGGGGGAAATCTATGGCAGACCTAAATCAATATGACGCTGTATACGATGCCATTGTGGTCGGGGGCGGCCCCGCAGGCGCTACGGCGGCGCAGGCCCTGGCGGAGCAAAATCACAAAGTTCTTCTCATCGACAAGCCGGGGCGCATAAAACCCTGTGGCGGCGCAATCCCGCCGCGGCTTGTTCAGGATTTCAGCATTCCGGAGACGCAAATCGTGGCGCGCGCAAAAACGGCGCGCATGGTCTCCCCTAAAGGCCGCATGGTGGACATGCCGATCAATGGCGGTTCGGTTGCCATGGTCGATCGGGAGCATTTTGACGAATGGCTGAGACAGCGCGCTGAACGCGCGGGCGCCGAGCGCCTGAATGGCGAATATCTTGCGCTCGAGCGCGATGCCTCGGGACGCGCTGTTATCGTTTGCCGTCCGGCAGGGGCTGATCGCAAGGCCGCACCGCTTCGCATAACCACAAAGGCCGTGATCGGGGCAGATGGCGCGCGGTCGCGCATCGCATCCGAAGAAGTTGGCGGCGAGCAGCCGAAAAGCGTATTCGCGTATCATGAAATCGTTCGATCCCCCCAGATGGCCGATCCTCATCTGTTTGAAGGTAGCCGTTGCGAGATCCGCTATGATGGGCGTCTATCTCCTGACTTTTACGCCTGGATCTTTCCACACGGCGACACCACCAGCGTCGGCGTCGGCAGCGCTCAAAAAGGGTTTTCATTACGTCAGGCGGTGACCAGTCTGCGCGACGAAGCGGACCTCTCCAGGGCAGACACCATCCGTACCGAAGGGGCCCCTATTCCGCTCAAACCCATGAAAAAGTGGGATAATGGGAAAGACGTGATGCTGGCCGGCGATGCGGCGGGCTGCGTCGCTCCGGCGTCCGGTGAAGGCATCTATTACGCCATGCTCGGTGGACAGGTGGCGGCGGAGGCCATCCATGACCTCCTTTTGACCGGCAATCCCAAAGTGCTCGCGCAGGCGCGAAAACGCTACATGAAAGAACATGGTAAAGTGTTCTTCATTCTCGGGATCATGCAACATTTCTGGTATCGCAATGACAAGCGCCGCGAGCGGTTCGTGAACATCTGCGACGATCCGGATGTCCAGCGTCTGACCTGGGAAGCTTACATGAACAAACGTCTGGTGCGCGCCAATCCAATGGCGCATATTCGGATATTCCTGAAAGACATGGCCCACCTGCTCGGGCTTGTTCGGGTCGAGGACCAGCGCCCGCAGTGAGCCGCTCTCGACCGATCCTGGTCGCGACGCTGTGCGCGATTTTGGTCGCATTTCTCGGCGGTTCCGCATCTCAGCCTGGCGCCTGGTATGACGGATTGGTCAAGTCCAGTCTGACACCACCCGACTGGGTTTTCGCACCCGCCTGGACACTGATCTATGCCACCTGCGTGTTTGCTGCTGTGCGCGGATGGCGCGCCGCCATCAAAGGTGGTCAGAAAACCGTTTTGATCACGCTTTTTGCCATCAATGCGGTTTTAAACGTTGTCTGGAGCGTGCTGTTTTTCGCACTCCAACGCCCGGATTGGGCGCTCCTGGAGGTTGCGGCGCTCTGGGCTTCGGTCGCGGCTTTGATTGTCTTTTTGCGCAAGATCACATCGAGCGGTGCGATTGTGTTGATCCCTTACTTGCTCTGGGTCATGTTCGCGGCCTATCTCAACTATCAGGTCGTTGTTCTGAACCCGCCATTCGGGTGAGCGTCAACAAAACACTGTAATGTCCTTGCCCGTCGCCCTCACAATCATCTTCAGCCTGATCCTGCTTGAGCTGATCGTGCTTTCAGTCTGGCTTCAAAGACAAGGGAAAACAGCTCTGATCGCGCCCCTCATGACATTCCTTGCGTCGGGAGCATTGCTTATGGGTGCGATCGGCATCGCAGCAGGCTCAAAGGGCGATGATCCCCTAATCCTGGCTCTGATCGCCCTCTCCTTCCCCGCACATTTGGCAACCCTATGGCTCGTCTGGCGATTGACGTCAGAACGCTAAACAAGAAAAAAGCGGCGTTGAAAAACGCCGCTTATAGGTTTGGGAGGAAATAACGGTCGCGCGTCTATTGGCGTTTTTGCCCAGCCCAAAAAGCCCCAACGCGCCCCGTCTCTAAAATCTGGCGAACCCGTTATCGATTCCCCAGAGATACCAATTGTCCACAACGGTGCCGGTGAGGAGAATACCGATGCCGCCTGTGATTGGACACAGGATCGCGAACCACCAGGCCCAGCGGTGAATGGATTCCATCGAGGCATTGAAGCCCATCGTCCATCGCCAGAATAGCCCGGCACGTTCAGATGCCGTGCCGCGGTCGACAATTTGTTCGACTTCGCGCTCACCGCCATAACGTCCAACCGCCAGAATCGTCGCCCCATGCATCGCAAAAAGCAGAGCCGATCCGTATAGGAACACGATCGAAAGCATATGGAACGGATTATAGAACAGGTTGCCGTAAATGAGTGAGAAATTATTGGTCCAATCGAGGTGTGAGAATATCCCGAACGGAACAGCCTCAGACCAGCTACCCATCAATAACGGGCGAATGAACCCGACAACGAGGTAGAGCCAGATCGCAGCGGCGAAGCCCCAGGCCACATGCGTGCCCAGTCCGAGTTGGCGCGCCCGGCGATACATCCGCACCCACCACAAGATGATTGCGGCGGTCAGGAAAAAGCCCGCTATGATCCACCAGCCGCCTTCTTCAAGCGGTGGCATCGGATCAATCCCATGCTCCGGCAGTGGCGCATCCAGCGACAACCAGGGAAGAAGCCCGATGAACTTAATCGGATCCCAGTTCACAGATGCGAGCATATTGAGCCCGATAATCTCAATCGCGCTAAAACCACAAATCAACGATGCGACACCAAAGAACCCGAGATAGACCGGTCCAATCTGAGCGTCCCCGATTTTGCCCATAATATAGCTGAAGATCTGGACTTTCTCGCGTTTCCAGTCGCCGCGCGGCAACTCAACGCCAGGATCATAATGCCCTCGGACCTGAACCTGCGTGAATATGTTTTGATAGTCTGCCATGGTTCAGCCTCCTAATCCGCCCAAATCGGGATGTTTTTCCACCAATCCCACCAGGTCACCCAGGAGCCCTCATAAAGC
>JAYZAM010000209.1:0-4695 GCA_036339715.1 Pseudomonadota bacterium
ATCTGTTCACGCGCTTCCTGCACATTGAGCCCGTCACCGCGTAAACGCATTAGCAACCGCTTTCTGATTGTGTAGTCCCAAACAGTGACGAGGGTCCTATGGGTCAGGAAACGAAAGCCATGATGGCGCGTGTTGCCAAGCTTGGAGAAGTTTCGGAAGCCGAAGCGCTCCGGATCGTAAATGAGACTTACAAAGACGGCATTGTCAGTCGCGGCGAAGCTGAAGCGTTGTTCCGTCTGAACGACGTCTTGCGCGGTGCTGACGCACAATGGGCAAGCCGGTTCCAAGAGGCAATGAAAGACTTCCTGCTGACCCGCGAAGCGCCAGAAGGCTGGGTCACCGATGAAGAAGCTGACTGGCTGATTGCGCAGATTAAATGGGACGGAGATGTCCCGGGCCTGTTTGAAATTGATCTGGTGCTTGAAATTCTTCGAAAAGCCGAAGGTGCTGCGAGCAAGCTTGCCCATTTTGTCCTCGAGGCGATCAGCGCCAGAATCATCGCAGACGGCGTTGCCAATCTGAAAATGGTCGAGCGCATGCGTTATGCGCTCTATGCGGGCGGCGGCGATGGCGGGCTTTGGGTTACGCAATTCGAAGCGACCATCCTGTTCAAAACCAATGATGCAATCGCCAAGGCCCGAAACGCGCCAACCTGGAATGACTTGTTTGCCCGCGCGGTTGGCAACCATTTGATGGCGCGTGCGCATCCTGCGCCGCAAAGCGTGGATCAGGCGCTGGCCCGCGAAGCCTGGCTTGGCGACACCAGCGTGAACCCGGGCGGATTGTTCGCGCGAATGGGCACCTCGTTCACCTCTGGGAACTGGTTTAAAAACGTCACCCACAGCGAGGAAAAAGCGTCTTTGGCGCGACAGCGGGCCGCCGACGCAGCGTCGCTACAAGCCCAAATCGTAACTGAAGATGAGTCCGATTGGCTCGCCAAGCGTTTGCAATGGGACAAATCCATCTCGCAGGCCGAAATTCGGTTGCTAGAATTTCTTCAGGAAGAAGCACCCGGTTTTGCTCAGGGCCTGGTGATCGCCGCCTAAGCGCCTCACGAAAAACCCGCCAACCCACCCGTCCACGAGTCTTCCCAAGCGGCACCCTCGACAAGCGCGCCTGCGCATTCTAAGTCCGGGCTCGGATCAAAGGTAAACCAGTACGGGGCTCTCAATGTTCAATAAAATCCTGATTGCCAATCGCGGTGAAATTGCCGTTCGCGTGATCAAGACATGTCGGCGCCTCGGGATCAAAACGGTGGTCGTCTATTCTGATGCAGACGCTGGATCCATGGCCGTCGAGATGGCGGATGAAGCGGTCCATATCGGACCGTCTCCGGCTGCAGAGTCTTACCTTGTTATGGATAAGATTGTCGATGCGGTTCGCCAAACGGGTGCCGAAGCGGTGCATCCGGGATTTGGTTTTCTCTCGGAGAACCCTGAATTCGCAAAACGTCTGGAAAAAGAGAAGATTGTCTTCATTGGACCCAATCCACATGCGATTGAAGCAATGGGTGACAAAATCAGCTCGAAGAAACTGGCTGCGGATGCGGGTGTCTCAACCGTGCCGGGCCATATGGGCTTGATCAATGATACGAAAGAAGCTGTGAAAATCAGCCGTGAGATCGGCTATCCGGTTATGATCAAGGCTTCCGCAGGCGGTGGTGGCAAGGGCATCCGGATTGCCTATGATGATAAGGATGTTGAGGAAGGCTATCCGGCTGTTAAGGCAGAGGCCACTGCTTCCTTCGGCGATGATCGCATCTTCATTGAGAAATTCATTCTTGAGCCGCGGCACGTTGAGATCCAGATCATGGGCGATAAGCACGGCAATTGTGTCTATCTGTTCGAACGCGAATGCTCGATCCAGCGTCGCAATCAGAAGGTCCTGGAAGAGGCGCCTTCGCCACTGCTCGATGAAGCGACCCGCAAAAAAATGGGCGAACAGGCGGTCGCCCTCGCAAAGGCGGTCGACTATGATAGTGCAGGGACCGTGGAGTTCGTGGCCTCCGGTAAGGATAAGAGTTTTTACTTCCTCGAAATGAACACGCGGCTTCAGGTCGAACATCCTGTGACGGAAATGATTACGGGCGTTGATCTTGTCGAGCAAATGTTGCGATCGGCTTATGGTGAGAAACTGAATCTCGATCAGAAAAAGCTCAAGATTAACGGGTGGGCGATTGAGAGCCGCGTCTATGCAGAAGACCCTTATCGAAATTTCTTACCCTCGATTGGCCGGCTGAAGCGGTTTATTCCACCCATGGAAGGGGCCCTTGCCGGTGGCACGGTCAGAATGGATAGCGGCGTTCGAGAAGGCGACGAAATTTCAATGTTTTACGATCCGATGATCGCAAAGCTCGTCACCCACGGCAAAGATCGGGACCAGGCTCTGGACGTACAGGCTGAAGCCCTGGATCGTTTCCATATCGAAGGCATTCAAGACAATATGCCCTTCTGCGCTGCGGTGATGGATGAAGCCCGTTTCCGATCTGGCAATATCACCACGGCGTATATCAAAGATGAGTTCCCTGACGGGTTCCAAGGTACAGCTCCGACAGACGCGCAAACGACCATGCTGACCGTGGTTGCAGCCTATGTGCATGGCGTGCAAACCCGGCGCGCGAGCCAGGTCACCGGGCGTATGTCGCCGCTCGAAGATCTTCGCAGCGAATGGGTCGTGTGTCTTGGAGATGTTTATATTCCGGTCACGCTTGAGCTGGGCGAGGGCGAGGCGACTGTCACGATTGGCAAAACATCGCATGCCTTCGTGACCGACTGGGCGCCGGGCCATCCTCTTGTTGAGGGGGCGCTCGATGGGCAGGCCATCGCAGTGAAAGTATCCAACCGAACGGAAGGTTATCTGGTGCGTCATCGAGGCGTCAGACTCAATGCGCTAGTCTGCACTCCGGCGGTCGCCGAATTGCACAAACGGCTTCCAGAAAAAGAAAAGCCGGACCTGTCAAAACTGATTATCTCGCCGATGCCGGGCCTGGTCGTGTCTGTCGACGTCGAGCTTGGTCAGAACGTCCAGGAAGGCGAAGCGGTCTGCATTGTTGAGGCGATGAAAATGCAGAACATCATTCGCGCTGAAGCCGATGGAACGGTCAAAGCGATTAATGTCGGCGCCGGAGACAGCGTCGCAGCTGATGAAATCATGATCGAATTCGAGTAGCGGGGCGGCGAAGCATTGCTTCCAGCTGGTTTTTAACTAGCTTCCAGAAAGATCGAAGGAGTTAGCGATGGTTGATCTTCTGCTCAATCCGAATGGACGGATCGCCCGGAACCGGTTTTGGCAGGGCATGGTTGTTCTGACCGTGGCCAGCGTTCTGGTTGCCGCAGGTGCCGTGATGCTGGGTATGTTGTTCAGTCTGTTCAGCTACGCGCTGATCTACCCCTATATCTGCGTCTACGGAAAGCGCCTGCACGATGCGGGATTCACGGCATGGTGGGTGATCGGGGTCTGGTTCGGAACCTTCATCTTCAACATGATCATGAGCATGATCTTCACGCCCTTCTTCATGGGGGAAGAGGAGGCGCGCATCCAGGAGGAGATGACGGAAAGACTACTTTCCGGCGATTTGGCAGGATTTTCAGAAGGCGCAGAGATTTTGGCCGCTGAACTCCTGCCGATGACTCTATTCCTCACGGTGCTCACGAATTTCGTTGCCGCCCTGGCCGTCGGCGCCTTGAGAACCGAGCCCCGAGAGAATAAGCACGGGCGCGTGCCAGGCACTGGAGCCGCCGACACATTCAGTTAATTCTTGGCTGTCGATAAATTTTTATCGTTTATTGATAAAAGTTTTGATCTGTGTATAAGCGGGGCTGACAAGATATAAATAAAGGACGTTCTCGCCATGAGCGATGCCAGCCCCTCCCAGTCGGTTCTCGATCCGGATCGCCCGTGGATCACGAATGAAGAAGACTTGCCGGTTCGAATGAGCTGGCTTCAGACCTTTCTGAATCCCGCGGGCGAATCGCCGAAACTTCATTTCACGCGCGCCTGGACTGTTCTGTTCTTCATGGGGCTACTCAGCTGGGTCGGACTCGGAATGATCATCTCCGTGGTCGGAATCGCTGGTGTTGATACCGGCCCGCTAAATGTCTTCCATGGCTATTTCATTGCGGCAGTTCTGGCCGTCACATCGCTCTTTTCTTATGTCGCGCATACACGACGGCTGAACCATGCCGGCAAAATATCCTTGCGCGCGATTATCGTCCTGGTGCCGCTAATCTTGGCGAGCGTGGTCTTCATGGGTGGGGTCCAGACCAAAGCCGTAGAATATGCTGAGCTGTATGAGGCCCGAGCAGAGTTTCTCGCTGATCCGCAAGCCTGGCGGGACGCCCGTCTCGAGGAGCGACGCGAGCGACAGGCTGAGGAAGAGGCAAGACGTAAAGCGGCCGAAGAGGCTCGGGCGAATGGCGAAGAGGTTGAAGGCCAAGGCAATGGCAATCGCGGCGGGCGCGGCGGACCTCCACGCGGCGGCAATGAAGGGCCAAGCGCCGAAAACCCACTGCCCACGAAAGAAGCTTTCATCGTTCGGCCCAATCTCGGCGCGTTCAATATGATTATTGTCGGGTTGAACACGCTCATCATGATCTGGAGTTTGCTTTGGGTTGCGCGCGTGCCGAATTTCGGCAAGCAGCCAGATAACACCGCTTATGCTGAGCAAACGCAGTACGGACAGCCCCAAGTGGACGG
>JAYZAM010000210.1:0-7067 GCA_036339715.1 Pseudomonadota bacterium
GGTGTAACGCGCACCGCATGCCCCGACGAAATACTCGCCACCAGCCATACAAGCGTGATGCCCACGAACAAAGTTACAACCGGGAGAAAGAAGCTCAGAATGGGAGATCGCTCAGTATCGGCCATCTGCGTGACCATAGCGGCCAGGCCATACGTCAACAAATTGGCGAGCCCATGACTTCCCCAGGGTGCCTGAGACGCATCCTGAGCGAATCCGAACAGCAGCAAGAGCGCCATCGGTGCGAACCCGATACCCGAGCGTCCCCAGCCGACCGCTGCGATCAGGCCGAGATACGGCCAGGCGACAGGCAGACCAAAAAGAGACTTCGGGGTAAGCCCGACCATTCCGATCACAATGACGAAGACCGCCCCGAACGCCAGTCTTGTGCGCGGTCGCGCCCCTTCCCATCGCAGTGCAAGCCGATCTGCAAGATCACTGACGGCCATTATGGACGATCTCCATCTGCGAGTTCGACAGGCGGAGGTGAGACCGGGTCGTTTTCGGGAGCATCAATGGTCATGGTTGGCTTGAGGCGGACATAACTCAATTGACCGGACAGCATTGCCAGATCGACCTTGATTTCCTTGCCATCATTATCACGCACATAACCGACAACGACGCCGCGCGGAAACAACCCGCCTTCGCCGGACGTCAAAATGCGCTCATTTGGCAAGAAATCACCTTGTTCCGGCAGATCTGTCAGACGTCCAAGATTGTCCCGCCCCCCAAACATGATGGCCCGTAATCCGCTTGCCTCACCCATGACCGGCACCCGGCTGTTAAAGTCCGTCACTTTCAAGATTCGCGACGAACGATTGCCAACCTGAACCACCCGGCCGACCAAGCCGCGATCGTTTTCGGCGTAATACCCCTCAGCGACCCCATTTGTGGCCCCCGCATTGGCGAGCAAGGCTTCCGCAAAAGGTCCATTGGTTTCAGCCATGATCCTGGCGGTAACTTCAGCCCCACCGGGTTCGCCCTGCATGTTGAGAATGTCTTCATAAACCTCAAGGCGCTCGGCCATGGTCAGTGCGAGCGCCTTATATTGCGCCAACTCACGGACGCGAGCTTCCAGCTCCAAAATTCTGCGCTCGCGGGCGGATGCGCCGCTAATCCGGTCAATCAGGCTGGGCCGGGTCACGTGGAACAGTTGGTCCGAAGCCGCGGTGCGGATTGGAGCAACGCCCTCATTCAAGCGCGGAGAAGTTTGCAAAAGCAAAAGTGCCAGCAAGCCCGCAACGGCTATAAAAAAGCCGTACCGTCTAAGCGGGCGTTGTCTATATCCCTTGCCGCCGGCTCGTGGCATGGGTCGAATCCTTTATTTGCGATTGGAGATATCCCCCAATCAGATCAAACTTCTGGCGATAGGACGTTTTTCATCCGAGACAGGTTCTCGAGAACAAATCCACACCCATTCGCAACACATTTCAATGGGTCTTCGGCGATCATAACGGGCAAACGGGCCTGTTCGCGAAGAACCACATCCAGATTACGGAGCAACGCCCCGCCTCCGGTCAGAACGATGCCGCGATCAACTATATCGGCAGACAGTTCCGGCGGCATGGCTTCAAGAGCTATACGCACCGCTTCAACGATTTCGCCAACCGGGTCAGTCAGCGCTTCGGCCATCATCTTTTCATTGATCTCAACTTCGTTCGGAACGCCGTCTCCGGTCGCCCGTCCGCGCACTGTCACCGTCATACCATCACCATTCTCAGGCGCCATCGCGGTTCCAATTTGCTTTTTAATGCGCTCTGCAGACATTTCGCCGACCAGAATTCCCTGATGCTTGCGAAGATAGTTCATGATGGCTTCATCCATCTTGTCCCCGCCCACCCGCACGGAGCGCGAATAGACCTGTCCGCCCAGAGATAGAACCGCGACTTCAGTGGTTCCGCCGCCGATGTCGACGACCATAGATCCGGCCGGCTCCTCGATTGGCAGCCCTGCCCCGATCGCGGCCGCGAGCGGTTCGTCAATCAAATGGACTTCCCGAGCACCTGCGGCCAGAGCCGACTGGTGGATTGCCCGTCTTTCAACATTCGTCGCTGAGCTTGGAACGCAGATAATGATCAGAGGCGATACAAATGCGCGTCGATTATGCACCTTGCGGATGAAGTGCTTAATCATCTCTTCGGCGACTTCAAAATCCGCGATGACGCCGTCGCGCATCGGACGGATCGCTTCCATATTCAGCGGGGTCTTACCCAACATCTTCTTCGCGTCGTCACCGACCGCGTAGACCATTTTACGACCGCCTTGGTTCATGTAGGCGACCACAGATGGTTCATCGAGCTTGATGCCCTGACCTTTGACATAGACCAGCGTATTCGCTGTTCCGAGGTCAATGGCCATGTCTGTGGAAAGAACTCCGAGTAGGCTTCCGATCATTTTCTTGCCGCTTCTTGTGAGCGTGATCCCATAGGATCAACGCAGCATTGTTGTTCTGATCAGCCCTTATACTCCTCATGCCGTTTAGATTTGATTAAAGCAAGCCTAAATGTTTTAGGGCAGTGTACGGACCTTACACGACCTCTCGCTTCAATATCTATTAGAGATTGCGCCGCATGTGCCACTTTGAGACACGGTGAACACAAACGGCGCGTTTGTTAACGTTTTAAGCGGCTTTGCGCTTTAATCGCCGCGCCTCGAGTTTGTTCAGGGCATGAATATAGGCCTTCGCAGCCGCTACCAGCGTATCGGGGTCGGACGAGCGCCCAGTCGCCATGATGCCTTCGCCTTTCAGCCTGACATGTACGTCGGCCTGAGCGTCCGTGCCGCCTGTCACTGCGCTGACCTGGAACAAATCTAGTTTGCCTTCGTGCGGAACAATCTTCCGGATTGCGTTAAACACCGCATCAACCGGGCCATTGCCCTCAGATGTGATGGCATGGCTTTGGCCGTCGACCAGAACACTCAAATCTGCCGTTTGCGGCCCTTCTGACCCAGCGACGACGCGCAAACTTTCAAAAGAGATCCGTTCACCCATGGCAGACAGCTGGTCATCAACCAAGGCGATCAGATCATCATCGAAAACGTGCTTTTTCTTATCGGCCAGATCCTTGAACCGTTTGAACGCTTCATTGAGGCTGTCCTTGTCGAGCTCATAACCGAGACTCTCCAATTTATCGCGAAACGCATGACGCCCGGAATGCTTACCCATAACCAGGCTGGTCTTTGAAACGCCAACATCTTCGGGCTTCATGATTTCGTAGGTTTCGGCATTTTTTAGCATGCCGTCCTGGTGAATACCGCTTTCGTGCGCGAAGGCGTTCTTTCCGACAATCGCCTTATTGAATTGCACGGGGAAACCGGTGATCCGGCTGACCATGTGGCTCGCTGAGGCCAATTTTGTTGTATCGAGGCCCGTCGCAAAGGGCAGATCATCCTGGCGGGTGTTAAACGCCATTACGACCTCTTCCAGCGCAGCATTACCGGCCCGTTCGCCCAGACCATTGATCGTGCATTCAACCTGACGGGCCCCATTTTGCACGCCGGCAATCGAGTTTGCGACCGCTAGACCGAGATCGTTGTGGCAGTGTGTCGACCAGATCACTTTGTCGCTATCCGGAATAGTCTCACGCAAGCGCCGGATGAGGTTTCCGTATTCTTCGGGATGCGAGTAGCCCACCGTATCGGGGATATTAATCGTCGTCGCACCAGAAGTAATCGCCGCATCAATACACTTGCACAGAAAATCAAATTCCGTGCGGGTTGCATCTTCAGGGCTCCACTCAACATCGGCCACGAGGTTTCTAGCTTGGGCAACTGACCGTCCCACCGCTTCCAGAACCGCATTAGGTCCCATTTTCAGCTTATGCTTCATGTGAACCGGGCTGGTCGAAATGAATGTGTGAATCCGGGGCTTGGCCGCGTGCCGAACGGCTTCCGCACAGCGGTCAATATCCCCCGGGGTCGATCTGGCCAGCCCACAAATCGTAGCTGATTTCGAGCGCCGAGCGATTTCTTTCACCGCCTCGAAATCTCCGACCGAAGCGGCGGGAAAGCCCGCTTCAATCACATGAACACCCATGGCTTCGAGAAGCTCCCCGAGCGCCAGCTTTTCATTATGGGTCATAGACGCGCCGGGCGATTGCTCGCCATCGCGCATGGTCGTATCGAAAATTACAATATCAGTTGAGTCGGTCATCTGCTCGGCCTGGTGAAGTTAGAAGCTTTTAGGATCTGTCCCCTGGCCGCGGATGACTGCGCTAACGCACCATCGCTACCGGCCAGGGGCCGATAAGGAGCAATAGGCTCAGAAGAGGCAAATTCTTGCGCATGGGCTACGCAATGCGGCCAGCAGGCAGCGCTGTCAACACACTAATCTGCATTCAACGCAATATTTTCCCCTTTGCGCCGCCGGTGCCTTACATAAAACGCACCGCCCGCAAACACGGCGATCGCTGCCATTGCTGCGATGATGGCAAGCCAGATATTGCCCGCCAGCGCTGCCTGAATGGCCTGGAGCCCGAAGGCCACCAAAGCGATTTTCGGAATGACGCCGAGCGCCATGCCGGCAATATAGTCTAGGAATCTCGCCCGGATTGCACCGAACACCATATTCACCAGAAGGAAGGGGCCGGTTGGAACGTTTCGGACAATCGCGCTCGCCGCAAAGGCATTGTTCGCGACAAAGTCTGTAAACCGCTTCACGCGTCCGCGCCCAAAACGCTGCAGCGTGGCCTCCCCGAAAAAACGGCCGACCCAGAACGTTATCGTTCCCGAGCATAGGGTCGCGACCCAGGCCAGCACCGCCCCCCATAGGGGCCCGAAAGCATAGACCGCGATACCGATCAAAAGGAATTGCGGAACGCCGATGAAAGCACATCCACAAAATGTCAGAATGAGCGCTGGAATTCCCCAGGGCCCGCTTGCGAACTCACCAATCGCGTTTCGCAAGGCATCCACATTCAGAAATTCAGTGTATCGGCCGAACAAAAAGAGCGCGAGCACGGCGAGTATGAACGCCACCGCAAGCCAGACACCCAGCTTGGATGCCTTATCATTCGTTTCCGGATCTTCGTCTTTGCGCTCCATGCGCCTTTCCCTGCGCTGTGAGACAGCTCAGGTCAACCAAGCGGTTCAGACGGGTTTGCTTTTCGTTTCAGAAACTTCAGGCCCGACCAGTCTTCGTCGATCGCGCAGACTTTCACATCCACCCAACCGAGTGGAAGTATGTGATCACGAAAGTCTTGTTCTGTAAGGTCCTTGTAAAGAGGAGAGCGCTTTTTCGGCCAGCCGACCCAGATCATTCCGCCTGGCTTCACGGCTGCTTCAGCCCGCTCGAAAGCCTTGCTGACATCTCGCTTCCGCCGGCAAAATGCCAGGACGACCTCCGCCGGCGTGGCGCGACGTACAAAGCGCACATCCTCCACACCAGTCATGAGATCGGATAGGTGCTCAGGCGCCCACAAAGTCAAACAAGTCGTACCCGGTTTCAGACCGAGTTTCTGAAATAAGGGCTTGCCCGAATACCCAGACGACCCGCGCGTCACTACGCCTCCGCCAGCATCTTTTCGCTCATTTCCCAGAGCCGGTCGGCTTTTTCCTCATCGCAGATCCAGGGCCGGGCATGCTCCCAGCGCTGACTGTCGGGTCCGGCCAATTGGGCGATGTCGCAGTCTTCGCAGTACTCACCGCCGCGCCCCTCCAATTGCGGAGCGGTCGCCGCCCAGGTCGCCGTCGATGCGCCCTGCTCTGGGGTCTTGAACATCGCTTGTATGGCGGGCGGTATCGTTCCATCCGGGTTCATCCACCCCATCGCTGCCATTTCCTCGACCGACAAATGTCGTTGCAGCGGGGTGAAGATACCACCGGGATGAACCCCGAACGCCGAGACCCCATAGGTGTCCCATCGGCGATCCGCCCCCAGCGCGAACAGCGCGTTGGCTGATTTCGCCTGTGCATAGGCATCCCATTTATCATAGTCGGTTTGCTCATAATTTGGATCGTCCCAATTCACGTCGCCGCGAATATGCGCCGTCGACGACAAAGCAACCAGCCGGGATGTCTCGGCCTTTTGCAGCGCCGGCAATACGCCGAGCGCCAGCGCCATATGCCCGAGATGATTGACGCCAAACTGCCGCTCCCATCCGGGGCCGACCCGCGCTAGAGGACAGGCCATGATCCCCGCATTATTGATCAGTATATCCAACTGGCGACCGCTTGAGACATAGTCATCCGCGAAGGTCCGAACCGTCGCCAGATCCGCAAGGTCCATATGAGCCACTTCGATATCGCCATCCACTTCGGCCAAAGCATCCTTGGCTGCATCTGGACGTCGCGCTGGGACCGTGACCCGGGCGCCAGCACCCGCCAAAGCCCGAACTTCCTCGATCCCGATGCCGCTATAGCCTCCGGTCACGATAACGTTCTTCCCACTCAGATCCAGGCCCGCCACGACGTCAGCTGCCGGGGTTTTGGCACCGAAACCGGAGCCGATAGGGGTTTGATTTTCAGCGGCCAAGTTCGCCTCCCTTTTTCGCCACGGTGACAGTCAAAACACTGCCTGACAAGACTCGACAGAAAGCAGTCACATTCTTAGCTATAATATTACACATCGAACACCGTCTGGGAGTAATGAATGGTCTTTCGACATATTGTCTTGTGGGTTTTCGCGATTGCTCTAGCGGCCACAGCTGCTGCTCAGTTCGGGAAACCAAAGCCAACGCCCAAAAATGCGGATGAATATTTTGCCGAGCGTGCCATGCGAGATGCCGGTCGCCTTACCGAGGGAGTTGCCGGACGTGATGTCATTCGCCCCGGCGATGGTGTTGATCTTGAGCGCGCAGAAGCGAGGATGGAAGAAGCTTATGCGATCTACGTAAAACTTTGCGAGGATCGGACGCTGCCGCGGGATCAATGGGCGCGAAACTGTTTCTCTCTCGCCGATATGTATCGACGCGGACTGGCGACAGAGCAGGATTATGTGCGCGCCCGCACCTATTATGACGCGGCATGTCTAGAAGGCCGGCATACAGAATCCTGTATTCAACAGGCCTATCTCTCCCAAAAAGGACCTGAGCGTCAGGTCGATCTTCGCCATGCCCGCGCGCTATATGCTC
>JAYZAM010000211.1:0-8392 GCA_036339715.1 Pseudomonadota bacterium
GGATAGAAGCATTGACCTTTGCCGCCCTGTCCGGCGCGGCCTTTGTCCGCTTTGAACGGCGCGAGCGCATTGAAGATGGCACGCCCACAATCAACTACATGTTGCAATCTCGAACGGAGTCCGGCGCCGTGATGGGCGATGATCGCGACTATGACCTACTCAAAGCCGTCATGCGTCCGCTAGAATCTCTCAGCGAAGCTGAGGATCACACAGATTTGATCCTGGAATTAGACCTGAGAAACAAGCATTTAGCACGACTGTGAACCGGTTAAAATTCTTAACAATTACAAACACGTGCTGACAGCGCGGTCAGCCCCCTTTTCCTTTTCGAACTTTTGTGCTTCTTGCCCACTTCTTGCACTGCACAAAAGACCTTTACCTTAGGGCAGTCAGTACCCACATATGCATAGCAGGCGGGGCCTGCCACGTAGATTTTCGATAGGGAGGGCGAGCTTTGCTGGTCAACATGTTGAAAGGGAAATTGCACGCCGCAACCGTGACGCAGTGCGACGTTTATTATGAAGGCTCGGTCTCAATTGACCAGGACCTGCTGGACGCCGCTGGAATTCTGCCACATGAGCGCGTCGATATCTGGAACATCACAAATGGCGAGCGGATCTCGACTTATGCGATTGAAGCCCCACGCGGCTCTCGCACGATTGGGATCAATGGCGGCGCAGCCCGCAAATTCGCTCTGGGTGACCGCGTTGTGATCGCGGCTTTCGTCCAGATGGAAGCCGAGATGGCGCGCCAGCACAAACCGCAAGTCGCTCTGATGGATGAGCAAAACGAGATCAAAACGCCGAGCGCCGCTTACTAAGGAGCCGCGCCCAAGCGTTTCGGGCGTAGAGATGTAGATTTGGAAAAGCCCGCCTGTTTGGCGGGTTTTTCTATTCGCCGGGTTTACGCAGCTCAAACGTGACATTCACGGTCACCGAATACCCGACCTCACCGGACGCAACCGGCATCGAGCGATCCATGGACCGCGCTTCGGCCATCATTGCCATAGGCTGCGGACTATAGCCGCCGCTTTCCGAGATCGTCACCACGCGGGCAACTTCATAGCCTGACGCCGCCGCATAGAGCTCAGCCCGGGCAATCGCCTCTTTCATGGCAATGTCGCGCGCCGCGTTTTCCGCCGCCCGGTCATCTTCGAGCGCGAAGCGCAGACCACTAAACGTATTTCCGCCAGCGCTCACCAGCGCGTCCATGGTCTCACCCAGATTATCGAGATCACGCACACGAACGGTCAGCTGGTTCGAGGCTTGATAGCCGGTCAGGCGTGGCGGTTCGCCGGATTGGCGATTGGAATAATCATATTGCGGCTGCAGCGAGAAGTTCGAAGTTTGCATGTCCGAACGCTCGACATTGGCGGCGGCTAGCGCATCAAACACGCCATTCATCGCGCTTGCATTGGCGCTCATCGCAGCTTGCGCGGTTTCGCCTTGCGTCTGCACACCCGCGTTTAGGAAGGCGATATCCGGCTCGCGATTGACCGAGCCTTCAGCCGAAATGCTGAGCGTGGTTTCCGGCTGGATCGAGTTGGGATGGGTCGTCTCGATCGGATCGGCATTTGGGGTCACGGTTGGCGCGGGCACCGGATCGGCGGCAGCAGGCGCGGCGGGCGTCTGCGTTGTGGTCGCGCCGCCACAGGCGGACAGGACCACAAGCGAGGCGGCGGAGAGGCCCAGGATCAGGGCGGATTTAGCGGGATGTCTCATCTTGTCCTCCGGAAGGCTCAAAAAACTTGCAGTCTCTATTGAATTGCGCCATTGCGGCGAGATCAAGTCTGGCGTTTTATGCGCCTGTTCATCTTGAGCAAGGGCCTGTAGCTCAGTTGGTTAGAGCGGACCGCTCATAACGGTCTGGTCGGGGGTTCAAGTCCCTCCGGGCCCACCATTTTTTCTAATTGCGTAAGACCTGGGTCGGGGCTAATCCCTCCAGCATGCGAACCCGTGTAAAAGTCTGTTGCATTGCCGATCGCCAGGAAGCGCGAATGGCAATTGCGGCGGGGGCGGATGCGCTCGGGCTGGTGGCGGAGATGCCGTCTGGGCCGGGGCCGATTTCGGATGCGGCGATTGCCGACATCATCCCGATTGTGCCGCCGCCGATCTCGACCTTTTTGCTGACCTCGCGAACGCGCGCGGCGGACATTGCGGACCATATCGCTCTGACCCGCCCGACCACGGTGCAGATCGTCTCACATATTGAAGAAGCCGAGTCCCAGCGGCTGGCCGAGCTCGCTCCGCATGTGCAGCGCGTTCAGGTGATCCATGTCGAGGACGCCTCTGCACTCGACCTCATCCCGCTCTACGCACCTTATGTGCATGCCTTTCTGCTCGATTCCGGGCGGCCCAATGCCGAGCATGTGCAGCTTGGCGGAACTGGCGAGACGCATGACTGGGACGTCAGCGCAGCCTTTGTCGCAGCGAGCCCGTTACCGATCTTTCTCGCCGGTGGCCTTAAACCGGAGAATGTCGACGCGGCGATCACCAAAGTCAGGCCGTTCGGCGTGGACTTATGCTCCGGCGTGCGCACGGGCGGAAAGCTTGACCAAGCCAAACTGAAGCGCTTTTTCGAAGCAGTCTGGTCCGCCGCTTAAGAGATCGGCTGGACACAAAAGGAGGCGGGACATGCGCTCATTTTTTAAAGCCATAGGCGCCGCGATCGTGATTGGGGGCCTCCATGCGGGCCCCATTCACGCCGATCCGCCTGCCGAGACACGCGGGCTGGCAGACGCCATGGACGAGTATTTTCTGGTCGGGGCCGCGCTCGCCCCGGTCCATTATGAAGGCGCACAAGCGCAAATCGTTCGCCAGCACTTCAATGCTGTTGTCGCTGAAAATTACATGAAACCAGTCTTTTTACAGCCTCAGGAAGGCGTTTTTGAGTGGCAAGAGGCAGATCGCTTTGTGGCCTTTGGCGAAGCGCACGGCATGCACATAACCGGGCATACGCTCGCCTGGCATCGGCAAATCCCCGACTGGCTATTTATCGATCAAGACGGCGCAGAGGTCTCTCGGCAAGTGCTTTTGGACCGTATGGAAGCACACATCACGGCGGTCATGACGCGCTATAAAGGCCGCGTGCACAGCTGGGATGTGGTCAATGAAGCGGTGCTTGATACTGGCGAGATGCGACCTAGCAAGTTTTACGAGATCATCGGCCCGGACTGGGTCGAGCACATGTTCAGGTTTGCTGCCGCTGCCGATCCCGATGCCAAGCTCTACTATAATGATTATCTGCTCAACTTACCGGCAAAGCGTGAAGCGGTTTTTGCGTTGGTAAAGTCCCTACAGGACCAGGGCGTTCGCGTGGATGGTATCGGCATGCAGCAACATGTCACCGTAAACTATCCGGAACTGAACGAAATCGAAGCCAGCATTCTCCAGTTCGCGGAGCTTGGCGATGTCTTGGTTACGGAGCTTGATGTTTCGATTCTGCCGGTTCCGCAGAGCGACTTCACGGCGGATGTCGCGAAACGCTTTGGGATCTCACCTGAGTTGAATCCCTATCCCGATGGGCTTCCGCCAGAGCAGGCGGACGCCATTGATCAGAGGTTTGTCGACTTGTTTCAGCTTTATGTGAAGCATGCCGACAAAATCACGCGCGTCACTACGTGGGGGGTGAGTGACACGCATTCCTGGCGAAACTATTGGCCCATCCCCGGCCGGACAGATTATCCGCTTCTGTTTGACCGTGATCTGAACCCGAAACCCGCAATCGCGCACATCATATCCGATGTCACGGAAGAGTAACCTCATCTCGCCTAGTTGCGCCGGGCGCGAAAAAACGTCTTCAGAACTTCACTTGCCTCGGCCGCATGATCGAGATCCTGCTCTACCTCCGGGCGCCAGTGACAGGTCGGCTGCTCGAAAAATTTCGGGCCATGCAGGACGCCGCCGCCCTTTGGGTCATCCGCCGCGAAGATGACTTTCTCCAGACGCGCAAAACTGATCGCGCCCGCGCACATCACACAAGGCTCAAGCGTGACATAGAGATGCAAGCCGGGCAGGCGGTAGTTCTCGCGTTTCTCCGCTGCCGCCCGCAAGGCGCGGATTTCAGCATGACCGGTCGGGTCATGATCGGCGATGGGCTGATTGTGCGCTTCGGCGACGATCTCACCGGTCTCAGGATCATAGACAACCGCGCCCACCGGCACTTCGCCCAGCGCCGCAGCTTGGTGGGCGAGCGCCAAAGCGCGCTGCATGGGGGAAGTCGTGGAGCTCATCTCTTCCCCATCGCGCCACAACGGCCTAAAGGCAAGCCATGCGGATCGTTGCAGGACAGTTTAAAGGCCGCCCGATACAGGCGCCAAAGAGTGATGCGACCCGGCCGACCTCGGACCGGGCGCGTGAAAGCCTGTTCAACATGCTCGCCCACGCCGCCTGGGCCCCGGAGCTTGACGGCGCTAGGGTGATTGATCTGTTCGCCGGGTCCGGCGCGCTCGGCTTTGAAGCGATCTCGCGCGGGGCAAGCTTCTGCCTCTTCGTCGAAACGGCCCACGCCGCGCGTGGGGCGATCCGACAGAATATCGACACGCTCAGCCTGTTTGGAAAGACCCGTATTCACCGGCGCAGTGCCACTGACCTTGGCGAAAAGCCCGCCGGGCTCGGCACGCGATTCAATCTCGCCTTCATGGATCCACCCTACCATAAGGGCCTAGTTGAGCCCTGTTTGCAGGTTTTGCGAGATGGGGGCTGGCTGGCCGAAGATGCTCTGGTCGTGATCGAGACGGCCACCGACGAAGACCTGGATCTAACCGGCTGGGAGCTAATCGCGGATCGCAACATCGGGGCCGCGAAAGTCTGGTTCCTGAAGGCCGCTTAGTCCTGCAGAAATTCTTTTTGCAAATCGACACTCGACTCACCGGTGCCGAGATAGCTTGCACATGAGCCAAGCCAGCGCTCAGCCTCGGCGCGGCCTTTGTCGCGCAAATCTGTCAGGAAGGTCCAACTGGTATCATATTTTGTCTGCAGGGAGAGGTCGCGCAGCACTTGCCCGCCGCGCAACGCATGAATGGTCAGGCGGCGATACTTTTTCATAACCGGCTCTTTCAGCATGCCATCATCCAGCAGCTTCTGAACAAATGCGATGGCGCGAAGCTCCCCGATCAGGGACGCGTTAAAGCTGATCTCATTCAGGCGATCCATGATCTCAGGCACGCGCTTTGGAACGCCAAGACGCGAAATCGGATTGAGCAAGACCAGAAGCACGTCGCGCGGGGCTTTGGCATAGATCAGCGGGAACAGACTGGGATTGCCCATATAGCCGCCATCCCAATAGGCCTGACCATTTATCTCCACAGCACGGAAGGTTTGCGGCAGACAGGCGGAGGCGAGCACCGCATCGCGTGAAATCTCATCGTCCTGAAAGACCTTGACCCGCCCGGTTTCGACATTGGTCGCTGACAGAAACAGATCGATAGGGGCTGCGTGGACGGCATCAAAATCAATTGCCTCGTTGAGCGCGTCACGCAATGGATTGATGTCAAACGGATTGAACTCGTAGGGGCTGGCAATGCTGGTAAAAGCCATCGCCGCCTGAAACGGACCGAAGGGCAAAGCCGTGAAGGGCGAGTTGGCCCATGAAAAGGCAGAGAACGGCGCCCCTTTCTGAGAAACGGTTCGCCAATAGCGTTCGAGACTTTCTTTCGCCCCATCTTCGCCGCCCTGCGCCAGACCCGCTGCGAACGCGACAGCATTGGTGGCGCCAGCCGACGTCGCCGTGATCGCCTTGATTGTCAGCCCAGGTTCCTCGATCAGACGGTCGAGCACACCCCAGGTGAACGCGCCATGCGCGCCGCCGCCTTGCAAGGCAAGACTAATGGCTCTGTCAGATCGTTTCGGCATCGCGGGCTTTCGTAGATAAGCCGTCCCTGTGGCACAAACTGTTTACGAGGTCTTCAAGACATTCTGTGCAATCTGCTTGCCATGCGAGCGCCTGCGAAACCTGTTGATGATCTGAGACCCGTCCCGGCCGTGGGCATTATCTGCTTTCGCGGCGAGCAAGTCTTGCTTATTCGGCGTGGGACGCCGCCAAAGCAAGGTGAGTGGTCTTTACCGGGGGGCCGGGTTGAACCGGGCGAGCCAGTTCGGGAGGCGGCGCTGCGTGAATTGCGCGAAGAGACAGGCGTTGAGGCACGCTTACTCGGGCTGGTCGATGTCGTTGATGCGATCTTTGAAAACCGCGCGCGCGATTTGATTACCCGGCATTATGTCCTGATCGATTTTGCCGCGGAATGGGTCTCTGGCGAGGCTATCGCGGGGGATGACGCCGCCGACGCACAGTTTTTTCACCTTTCGGGTCTAGCTTCGCTGGAGATGTGGGACGAGACGCTGCGCGTTATCGACGCCGCCGCCTCGCTTCGACATGAGACTCGAAAGGGCGAGACATGAGTTTCTTACAATCGCTCCAATTGCCTTCTTTTCTGAAGCTACAGGACAGCGTGCCTTCGGAAAGCGACGACGCATCCTCCGATCCAATTGAAGCAATCACCGAAACAACGGCGCAAGCGACAGAAGCCGCGACTGAGTTCGTCGACTGGATCGGATCGGGTGAGCTCGAAGCCCTGATCGCGCTTGGTCTCGTTGTCGCCTTGACCGGCATTCAGCTTGCGGCGCGCTGGGCCATCTTAAAAGGCATCGTCAAACTTCCGCAAAGTGATGACTATTCCTTTGCGGCTCTGCTGCAGCGTTTCGTACGCAGCTTCCATACCTATTTCATGGTGGTGATTGCCTTTGCGATCACCGATGCAATGCTGGGCTTGCCGCAAGCGGTTTCGGTGATCGTCAAAATCTTCTTTGTCCTCGCTGCAATCCTGCAAATCGCCGAGTGGGTTCAGGAGTTCGCGGTCTCCTTCATCCGGCGCAATGTCGCTCGGTCCAGCGGTGATGCGCGGGCCCTGGCCTCGGCGTTCAATATCATCAAATGGTTTATTACCGTTGCGGTCTGGTCGGTGGCCTTGCTGCTTATCCTCGACAATGTCGGGGCTGATGTCACCGCACTTCTGGCGGGTCTCGGTATTGGTGGTATCGCGATTGGTATTGCTGCGCAGGGCACGTTCAGGGACCTGTTCTCGTCCCTGTCCATTGTCATCGATAAGCCGTTTCAGGTCGGCGATACGGTCCGATATGGCGATAGCTGGGGGATTATTGAGGAAATCGGGCTGAAGACCACCCGCATACGCTCTCGCTCCGGAGAGCAGATGATCATCTCAAATACCAATCTTCTGGACTATGAAATCCACAATATGCAACGCATGGCGCGGCGCCGGATTGAAACGGCGTTCGGCGTGATCTACCAAACTGATCCGGATCTCGCGGAAAAGGTTCCGGAGATCGTCGCAGAGATTGTCAAAGACGTTCCCGCGGTCACGTTCGATTATTGTGGGATGTCAGCCTTTGGTCCGAGTTCGCTTGACTTTGACCTGGTCTTTTACTCGCTACAGCCAGACTTCAATCGCTCTATGGCCGCCCGGTCGCGCGTTTTGCTCGCCCTGTTCCGAGGCCTGCAAGACCACGGGTTGGAATTCGCGTATCCAACGCAGACATTGTTTATTGAAGCGATGGATGAGAAAGCCGCTTAAGGCGGGCTATTCGACGGTCCAGCCACGAGGGGTTTTCTTGGCTTCTAGCGTCACGACACCGTTTTCAGAGGTTTCCTGATAGTGCGTGCGGCCATCTTCAGACTGTGAGCCAGATAGGCGCAGAATTAGCGCAAAGGCCGCAAGCGCGATTCCCGCAGCAGCCGTCGCCACGGCGATAATCCCGGCCATGAACAGGATCGCAACCGCGAGGGCACCTTTTGCAAACAGGTTCCCAACGCGTCGCATCAACGCGAAAAGATTTTGCGGAAAACCATACGGAGCGGTGTGTGTTGCGGTCATTTCTTCCTCGTAGAGACATTAGATGGCGTGCAAGACCGGTGCCGTCAATGTCTAGATTGTGACAGAAGATCAATTCGCCGCGATCAAGCCGCGTTCGGCACGAATTCGAGCATAGGCGCTCGTAATATTGGCAGCTTTCTCGTGGGCCGCGTGCTCAAACTCACGTGGCGCCCCGTTCTGGATGACGCGATCGGGATGATTATCGGCCATCAAACGCCGATAGACTCGTCGGATCTCTTCGAATTCCGCATCATGGGCGACGCCGAGAATATGATAGGGGTCATCCCGATCCGGCCCCATATGCCCCGCTTTTATGCGTCGAAAAGTGGCTTCGCTGAACCCAAAAGCCTCAGACACGGTTTGCAGATAAACCAGCTCATCTTCGGTGACGACGCCATCGGCGGTGGCAATCATGAAAAGTCCATCCAGAACGCCTTCCAAGAGACACGGTCGAGCCGCATATTTCCGGCCAATCTTCTTGGCGTAGGATTCATAGCCTCGCAC
>JAYZAM010000212.1:0-3212 GCA_036339715.1 Pseudomonadota bacterium
TGGGCTTGAAGGGCCTGACGCCGACAAACCCGGTTTTGACGTGGCGTCGTTCTGGTCGCGCGCCGGGGTCGGTCATTTGACCGTGCCCAAGGGGCAGGATCCGTTCGCTCTCAGGACGGCATTTGGGGACCATACGACCAGCATGGCCGCGGCGGCAGGGATTTGCGCGGCGCTGGTCAAAGCTCAACGCACCGGTGAAGGCCAATTGGTCGAAGCCTCACTATTGAGAGCAGCGCTGTTCGCCATGGGATCCGACTTCGCAATCCAGCTATTCTTTGGTCGGATTGGATCAACCAAGTCGCGCCATGAGCAGATCCAGCCCTTGATGAACTTTTTCAAGACCAAGGATGATAGCTGGATTTGCATCGTATCGCGCCAGGGGAATGTTGACTGGGCCCCACTGTGCCGCGTCATGGATCGGGCCGATCTGATCGAAGATGAACGCTTCACCACCGGCAAATCGCGCAGAGCCCATGCTGCGGAATTGGTCACCATCATGGATGCGGAATTTGGCAAATATACCAAAGCTGAGATCGCCGTTCGGCTCGATGATGAAGCGATTGCCTGGGCCCCGGTTCAGACCTTGGCGGAAGTCGCCAAAGACCCGCAGGTCGAAGCGGCTGGCGGCATCACGCAGGTGCCAAGCGCAAGCGGCGACGGATCGAGTTTTGCCTCACCCGCCTCGCCCATCCGCTTTCCCGGAACCGATGACGGCCCAAAAGGAGCGTCGCCGAAAATGGGGCAGCATTCGGAGGCTGTCCTCTCTTCGATTGGCTATGACAGTGACACAATTAAGGCTCTGTTTGACGCTGGCGTGATCGCCTAGTCGCACGTCTGATCTGGACAATCAGTCCGCGACCGGCTCCGTTTCGGGGGCAAGGTGGTCGTAGATCGTGGCCGCGAATCCGTGACCAATATAGGCTGCGGGCAATTGGCAAAGCGCCCCGACAAGACCTGCTCCAACGAGCGGTATTTCGGATGAAATTGCAGAAATCAAAACACCTGATAGCCAAAACCCGGCAATCATTGGCAACACGATGAGCAAGACTGCGACTGGCCCGAGAACGGCAAAGGCGCCCTTTGTCCAGTACCAGGTTCGGAACACATGCACTGCGCCGCGCGTCGCTGAGGCTGCGGCGAAGGTCATCAAACGAACGGCAAACCAGAACAGGCCGACCAGGGTGGCAATGAAGATCGCAAAGAGCGGCCAGAAGGTTCCGTTTTCGCGCATCTGATCGGTCATATCTGTGATGTCCTGACCGGGCGTTCCTGAACCTGCACCGAGGCTGGCCCCGATCAAAGAAAAGAACAAAACCACGATGCTGAAGGCGATGGCTGCGATGACAATCACCAGGATCCAGGCCAGCGTCAGCTTCCATGCCGATCCGAAAAGCCCGCCCCGCGTTGGCAGTACGGCATGGTACATGGACGCCGAGAACAGGCTGTGCGCGAAGAGCGTTCCAAAGAACAAGGTGCTGAAAGCCACAAAACCGCTTCCGCCTTCCGGCAAAGCTTCGGCGCCCCAGATGAGCACGCCCACAGCCGCCAGAAACAGCGCTGCATAGCCCGCAGACGGGGCAATCACGCGCGGCGTGCGGTCGAGTGTCCCCGCCAGCACAGCATTAAAAGAAAGCGGTTGAGCCATAAACGGCTAGGTAAACACCAAATACAGCATGGCAAGCGACAGAATGCCCATCGCTGTCCAGGTTAGTACCATGCCCAATTGTCGGAAAATGAGCGGACCACGCGCCATGCCGATGGCATGAAGCAGGCGCCCCACAGTGAAGCCTATCCCAAGCGCATGAAGGCTCCAGATAGGGGCTTCAAGAAACGCCATGGCGAGCAACCCAACCAACATGGGCGGTGTATACTCGGAGGCATTACCGTGAACGCGAATGGCGACGGCGAGATCTTCCGATCCGCCATCGCCCATTGATATCTTGCCGCGAAACCGTCGCGCAACGACCCGCATGGCGAGCCAGACAAGCATCAGAATGTTGACGGCGATATAAACGCTTACAACTTCCAGTGCGCTCATTTGGCCCTCCCCGGCGGTTAAGATTAGTCGTCGCGTCGAGCGTCAGGTAGGCGATCGTTGATATCGTCCCGAATATCGAGAATGGTCACGATCAAGCCGGCAACAACGCTGGCCGCGATCCAGCTCCCCACAGACAGCGCGACAAACGATAGAACCTGGGCGAGCGTGCCTTCGATCCCGATCAGGTCCGTAATCATTGCCCCTTTCTGGGGAACAGCATTATAGTATGCCAAGAGCAAACCAATGATGATCGTCGCCAGATAGGCCACATAAACCATCAGACGAAAGCTATTGATAATGAAGAATTTCATGTCGTCCTCTTTCTCCAAATAGACATCCCGGACATCTGAGTTCTTTCAGACCCGGGTTGTTTCAATTCCTGTTCGGCAATTTACGCTTACGTATCCACTTCGCACTTTGCTGCGGCGGACATGGTCACGGTCATCAAGGATGTCATTTGCTCAGACGTAAGTTCGCCGATCTTCGACATCATGTAAGCATCCGCATCTTCAGCTTTTGTCGATTCAACGATCAGATCCAGCATCGCAGGATCGAGATTGTCGACAAATTCACCGGACATACACTCGCATTGCTCAGCAGACGCTTCACCGCCATCGACACAAGACTTGACCAGTGCAGCTTTTACATCTCCACCGCCGCCGCCACATGCTGCTATCCCCAGAGCAAACATGGACGCTACCACTACTTTTTTCATTGGCGATCCCCTTTCCTCGTTGCATCGCGCGAAGACAAGGTTCCATGAATCCCCGAGCAAGGCCAGCAAAAAAAGCCTCTACTCTCGACGCAGAATCCAATCGAGTCGGAGTTTGCCTTTCCCGGATTTCAGGAAGTCCTGTTTGACTTGCTCGCGATCATATTGCGTGGTCAGCCAGGTTTCGAAATCAACTCCGGTTGCCTTTTCCTGCTCAAGATAGGCTTCGAAAAACGCGTCCAGCAACCCGGTTTTCCCCTCACGCATGTGGAGATATCTTTTCGACAATTGTTTGAGCGCGATTTGAACCGGCTCATTCAAACGGAAGATTGCGTACAGCACGCTCATCAGGCCCGCACGATCTGCGCCAGACTTACAGTGCATCAAAGCTGGATAGGTGATGGTCTCGAACAGCGCCTTCGCTTCAAGCACCTTTTCTACGGTTGGCGTATCGCGAGAATA
>JAYZAM010000213.1:0-7468 GCA_036339715.1 Pseudomonadota bacterium
GTTCGATTCGGGAAAATTAGTTGACGCCCTGGCCGACGCCGCCATCAAAAACCATTGCTTGCGGTTTTGATTCACGCACGCGTTCAACTTGGCGTTCTACGGTTTTCATGACCGTGCGGGTCCGAGGGATACAGGTTTTGGCCTGAACGCTGGATTCGACATATTTAATGCCTGGCCCGTGTCGGCGCAGGAGTGACCGTTCATTACAATCGCGTTGCGGGGTTTGTGGTGCACAGGTCAGTTTTCCGGTGCGGCCATGAACCAGGGCTTCACCCTTGCGGCATGCGAACGTTTCACCATGGGCGAAGCTCGCTGTGCCATTTTCGACGCTGCCGAGCGTGACCTGCATGCTCGTGCCCGCCATGCAGCGGTAAAGTTCGCCGTGATAGCCGGTTGGAACTCTGTCGCTGGCATCAACCCGGGAAGCCGGATGCGGAACGCCCTTATCATCGATGCAAACGGCCTGAACCGGTCGAATCACTTTTTTGATTGAGATCTTGTCCTCGCAGAATTCCTCAGTCGTCGGGATCTGCTCAAGAACCGTCTCCATATAGGTCTCGTGTCCACCTTCTACGTTCAGCTGACTGATCGAGGTCGCCGCGACTCCCTGACTTGCGAAGTAACCGCCGCCGCCGGCAACAATAACGCTGCTTTCGCCGCCGCTTACAACGCTTGTATTCAAGTAGCTCTGTGTGTGCGTAACGATGCTGCCCTGGTGAACGCTGACATTAGACCCGTGGACCATCACGTTCGGACCTGAAACATTAACACCCGGAATGTGCACGCTCGGACCTTTTGGTCCTTTACAGCAGTGTCCACCGCCCATGCCGCCACCCGGAACAACAGTCGGAGGTGGTCCTCCGCAGGCACCGCCACTACAGGGCGACATTCCGCCGGAGCCACCGCCCGCATAGGCCAATCCACCCAAGAGTGCGACCGAGAACAGGCCAGCACCGGCAAGGAATGTGTTTCGAGTTGAAACGGTCATCTAATGACTCCCAAACAGTTCGCCTGTCAGGAAGCAGGTTCCGTGCCGAGTTTCCCCTATTCGGCGAACCCGGACCCAAAATGAACCGCCTTTCGCGCAATGGGCGAAACCGCAAAACTGGAACGAACATTGCGATTGAGGGTTCAACGGAAATTTGAGAGGCGGCCCGAAGAGAGGTCGTGGGAGAGACTATAATAATGACCCCTGACCATCACCCCAATACGGTCACACTATTATCTGCGTGGGAGCGCATGCATAAGATGCCCGAAGATCTTTCGGCTGGAGAACCTGCGAGCAACCAACCTGAATTGCTGGAATGTCTATTCGTCATAGAACGGTCCGACGAAGGCCGTTGGCTGTTTCGAAATGCCGGCAATCAGCTGGGCACCCTGCTGGGAAGAGATCTTGGTCAGCACGACTGTTTGGATTTTTGGACCGGGCATGACCGCGCCATGGTCGAGTCCCTGATCAACTCGGTGCGTGAAAGCCGCAAGCCGGGTATTCTTCATGCCACCGGCGAAACCCTGACCGGCACACAGGTCAACGTGGAACTGACGCTGGCGCCATTGCCATCGTCGCGGCCGGTAACCAACCAAGTGCGCTTATTGGGATTATACCAAATTCTAGAAGCGTTCCCGGTCCTGCAAGGGCGTCCAGTATGGCGGCATCGCGTGACCGCAGTCTTTCCGCCGTCGATTGAGCGGGAACCAAGGCATCTTAGAATCGTGGCGAGCAACGATTAAGCGGCTTCCTTGGCGCGGGCGACAAGTTCAGCTTTCACCCGCTCCGCAAGCTGTTTGACGGTAAACGGCTTGGCCATAAAGGCGACCTCGCGGTCGCCATCAAGCTTCGCGGCAACATCCCGTTCGGCATAGCCTGACATAAACAGCACTTTCGCTGTGCCCAGCAGGTCCTTGGCTTCTTTGATCAGGGTCGGCCCATCCATTCCCGGCATGACGACGTCTGATACGATCAAATCGAACCCACCTGGATTGTCTTCCAACATTTCGAGGGCTTCCTCGCCATCGCAGGCTTCTTCGACATCGTAGCCGCGCGATTTCAGTTGCGAGGCAGCAATCGAGCGCACACCATCTTCGTCTTCGACGAGGAGGATACGACCCCGGCCAGAAATATCGACAGGGATGGACGCGGTATCTGCTGGCTCTGGTCGGACAAGCTCGGCTTCCGGGATCTCGTCTGCTTTCAAGGCTGGCAAATAGATCTGGAAGGTTGTGCCTTTTCCAACTTCACTGATCGGGCAGATATAGCCCTCTGATTGTTTGATGATACCGTAGACCGTCGATAGACCCAGCCCGGTTCCGAGCCCTTTCGGCTTGGTCGTAAAGAACGGATTGAAGATATTCTTGAGGTTCTCAGGTGCAATCCCGTGACCGGTATCTTCCACTTCGATCAAAAGATATTCGCCCTGCTCCACATAGCGGAAGCCCTTCTCATGCGCGTCTTTCTCAGTTGCACGAGACGTCTTGATCGTCAGTTTGCCGCCATTTCCACCATCCATCAGCAATGCGTCACGCGCATTGGTCGCGAGGTTGATGATAGCTGTCTCAAGCTGATTTCGGTCGGCTTTGACCATTGGCAGATCGCGGCCATGCACGACATTGAAGTCAATGCGCTCATCGAGCAGCTGCCCGAGCAGAATCGCAAACTCCGACAGGAAGTCTCCAGGCTCGAAGACTTCACGCCGGAACGTCTGCTGACGGGCATAGGCGAGAAGCATTTGCACGAGATCTTTGGCCCGCACCGAAAACTCATGAATTTTCTTAACATGATCAAATGACGGATCGCCAACCGGGTGCTTCGTCAGCAGTTCGTCATTGTTGAGCATGATACCGGTCAGCACATTATTGAAATCGTGTGCCACACCACCTGCCAGCTTGCCGATGGCTTGCATCTTCTCGCCCTGCGCTAGGCGCAATTCCAAGGCCTTCTGTTCGCTCATATCAATCACATAAGCGACGGCGGGCTGCCCCATGCCATCCAGTGTCACAAACACATTTACGTGCTTCTGGTCTTCGTCAGCGAGACGCAATCCAACGGGTTTGTCGATAGAATCGAGCAATAGCTCTCTGAGCTTCGCTTCGCCCTCTTCGGCCACAAACAGATCAATGAACCGCGTTCCCGGAGATGCACCGCCCCCGGCTAGACCCATCAGGGCGCGATTGCTGTCTGTAATAATCGCCCCTTCGAGGGAGTGCCCTTCCAGACGCGCTGCACCGAATGGTGCGTCATCGAACATCGGGTCACCTTCTGGGCGTGGCGGCCGGCTGGCAGAGGCTGCCAACATACGGCTTTCGCCTTCGAGAAGGTTTTGCGCGTTAGCGAGAATTATCGTCCGGCCGGTGGCATCCGCCCCTTTGCCGTTCCAGGTCGTGATCGTCTGCACCGGCATCTCAACGCCATCGCGCGATCTGATCATGATATCAGCCCGCCCCGGCACTCCAGACTTGCGGTCACGGCGCAACATCTTCACGAATTCCGGCCGCATAATATCATCCAGCCGGATGTTCTTTGCCGTTTCGGATAGGCCGAGCAGTTCCCGCAACCAGCCATTCGCATAGGTAATGGTGCCGTCAGGCCCGGAGGAAAAGAACCCCATAGGCGCATCTTCGACATAAAGGGCGCGCATGTCCGCCGCCCCTGTCACCTGTTCGGATCCGGTAATACGACGCAAACGCCAAACCACACGATCGCCTTTAAGCGGCGAGACCGTGGCCTCATACTGGACCGGCAAAGCCTCAGTGCCGAGCGTCATCGCTGGCAAGATCTCGCGGCGAGTCTCGCCCGCTTTCGCGGCCTTGGACAAACGGAAAATCGGCGCGGCAAGACCAGGCGCAGCACTAAAGATCCGGTCCGCCGAAACTGGACCGACCGCATCTGACTGTCCCATAAGCGCCATATGCGTCAGCTCGCCATATGCCTCATTTGCCGCGATCGGAGCACCGCCGCGATCGCAAATCAAAACCGCTTCATCGAGGGCTTCAATCCAGGAAAAGCGCGGGGTGGTTGGCTGCATGGCTTCGGCCATGGCACCGCGTTCCGGGAATAATCCCATCCGGCGGCCAGCGCCGCGCAAGATCCAAAGCAGAAAAACCATACCGCCAGCGGCCATAGAAATCAGCAAGATCAATCCAGTCGGACCGCCTGCATTCGGCCAGGCAAGGCTCGCGCTTGATGCGCCAATCGCCAGCAAGATACACGACCAGAAACCCATTTGGAGCCAGTCGATCGGACGGCTCGGAGTTTCAATTTCTGAACTTAGAATTTCAGGCGCCTCATCGGCCATAACTCATTACTCCAACTCAGACTGAGCACAGTCCGATGATTCGCGCATACTTATAGCAGGGTTCAGGCGTCTCGCGCACGCGCCCCGTTCCAATTTTTCTTTTTGCACGCGAAATGGTTAATCAAACGAGAAGGCTGGTTAATCTTAGATGACGAATTATACAGGTTTCACAACAGGTTTCGAAGGAACGCCCATGCGCATTGAATCATCCGCTCTCGCTCTCATAATCAGTTTTGGGCTTACCGCCTGTGTCGATCGAGTGCCTTCGAACGAGCCATCTATAACGATCGCTCCCGATAGTGCATCCGAGCCGTCCCAAGCCGAAGCCGAAACCGCCCGCCTCAACGCCTGGTTCGAACAAAAATTTCAGGAGTCTGTTTCCCGTAGCCCGATGAGCGCGACTTTTCTGGGCAGTCGCGAAAACTATGACAAATGGGACGATGTATCGCCGGAGGCACGGCTGGCTGAACTAGAAATTCAGCGCGCGAACGTTGCCGAAATGCGGGCTGAATTCGACCCGAAGACACTGACCGATCAAGGGCAATTGTCTTTCCGCCTGGCGGAATATGAGCTGGAGCGAGATGAGATCGCACAGGCCTGGCAGGGCTATACATACAGCTTCAGCCAGATGCGCGGAGCGCATGCGAGTATCGCTTCATTTCTGATTGGGCAGCATAAAATTACCAGCGCATCAGATGCTGAAGACTATATCTCCAGACTAGAAGGGGTTGAGACTTATCTGGGTCAGCACCTCGCAAATGCGAAAGCGTCCGCAGAGCGCGGCATTCGTCCGCCTCTATTCGTTTATGACTTTGTGATCGAAGGCGCTGGCAATGTGGTGACGGGCTATCCTTTTGAGGGCGTTGGTCCGGAGTCACCGTCTCCTCTTTATGCCGATTTCACGGGCAAAGTGGACGCGCTGGTGACCAATGGAACGCTCACAGAAGACCAAGCCGAAGAGCTTAAATTCAAGGCCCGGGGTGCCTTGCTGGATCATGTTTATCCGATTTATTTCGAGCTGATCCAATGGGTCTACGACGATCAAGCCTCTGCAAGCGTCGATGATGGCGCGTGGAAACATCCTGATGGTGACGCCTATTATAATGATCGTCTGAAGCTGATGACGACCACGGATATGACATCCGACGAAATTCATCAGCTTGGCCTCGCTGAAGTCGCGCGCATCCATGATGAAATGCGGGTGATTATGGCCGAGGTCGGATTTGAAGGATCGCTGCAGGACTTTTTCGATTTCACCCGGACCGACGCCCAATTCTTTAAACCGAATACGGATGAGGGGCGCGCGGAGTATCTCGCTGAAGCGACAACCATGATCGATACAATGCGAGAGGCGTTGCCGAGCGTGTTCAATACGTTCCCGCAGGCTGAAATGGTCGTTCGGGCGGTTGAACCGTTTCGCGAGAAAGCCGCTGGTAAGGCATTCTATCAACGCCCCGCACCCGATGGCTCAAGGCCCGGGGTCTATTATGCAAACCTCTATCGCATGCAGGACATGCCGCTCTATCAAATGGAAGCACTCGCCTATCACGAGGGCATACCGGGGCATCACATGCAGCTCGCGATCTCGCAAGAACTGAGCGGAATACCGAAATTCCGGAAATATGGCGGCTTCACCGCCTACACTGAAGGATGGGGTCTCTATTCTGAGTTCCTTCCCAAAGAAATGGGCTTCTATGAAGATCCCTATTCGGACTTTGGGCGCCTCGCCATGGAGCTTTGGCGGGCGGCGCGTCTGGTTGTCGACACAGGCTTGCATGAAAAGAAATGGACACGCGAAGAGGCGATCAACTACCTCCTTGAGAATACCCCAAACCCAGAAGGCGATTGCCGGAAAGCGATCGAGCGCTACATCGTGATGCCGGGTCAGGCGACCGCCTACAAAATTGGAATGATAAAGATTTTGGAACTTCGCGAAGACGCCAAAGCACGATTGGGAGACGCATTCGACATTCGCGACTTCCATGATGTGATTTTGAAAGACGGCCCGGTTCCGCTGCAAATCCTCGAAGAGAATGTGGAGGCCTGGATCACAACCCAACTTTAGTTGAGCAAGAACCCTCCCCCTCAGGAAGGTTTTTGGAAAGCTCATTCTATGGTTTAGCTTTTTTCATTGCGTTGCCGCAATATTTTACCCTAACAGAGCAATTATGAAACTCTCAGTCCTAAAAGAAGTGGCGGCCGGCGATAGCCGCGTCGCAGCGACCCCCGAGACCGTCAAGAAATATATCGGCCGCGGTCATGAGGTGACGATACAGTCCGGTGCCGGTCTCGGCGCGGGATATACTGACGACGCCTATAAAGAAGCTGGCGCGAAAATCGTAAAAACGCCAGCCAGTGTTATCAAAGGCGCCGATGTGCTGCTCAGCGTCCGAACGCCTGATGCTGCAAAACTCCCGGAGGGGATCGCGGTGATTGGCCTGCTCGACCCATTCAAATTCGATGCGGCAGCCTTCAACGCCAAAAAGGTGACCACACTGGCCATGGAATTCACGCCACGGATCACCAGAGCCCAGAGCATGGACGCGCTGTCTTCTCAGTCAAACCTCGCCGGTTACCGGGCTGTGATCGAAGGGGCGACCCTGTATGGCCGCGCAATGCCTATGATGATGACCGCAGCCGGAACGGTTGCCCCGGCCAAAGTATTCGTCATGGGCGCTGGTGTTGCAGGTCTTCAGGCGATCGCGACCGCTCGGCGGCTCGGTGCCGTGGTCACTGCAACCGATGTTCGCCCCGCAGCGAAGGAGCAAGTGGCGTCGCTCGGCGCGAAGTTCGTTGCTGTCGAGGATGAGGAATTCAAAGCGGCGGAAACCGCAGGTGGCTATGCCAAGCAAATGTCGGAGGAGTATCAGCAGAAACAAGCTGATCTTGTTGCCAGCCATATTGCAAAACAGGATATCGTCGTGACCACCGCCCTGATCCCCGGACGCCCCGCGCCGGTCCTGGTCAGCGAAGATATGGTCAAGACCATGCGCCCGGGTTCGGTGATTGTGGATATGGCCGTCAGTCAGGGTGGAAACTGTCCGCTCTCGGAGCCCGACAAAGTGGTCGATTCAGATGGCGTCAAAGTCGCTGGTTTCACCAATTTGCCGGCCCATTTGCCGGCGGATGCCAGCGCGCTCTACGCCAAGAACCTGTTTGCCTTCTTGCCGCTGATC
>JAYZAM010000214.1:0-8573 GCA_036339715.1 Pseudomonadota bacterium
AGAAAAAGCCAGCCTTTCTGCAGATAGTTGCAGATGCAACTAATTTCTGATAGAGAGCCCCCAGATCAAAGAAAACGCATTCGAGGAGGTGCCGCCATGGCCGATTTGTTTGAGAATCCAGCAGGTCTGGACGGGTTTGAATTTATCGAGTTCTCGGCCCCTGAAAAAGGCGTGCTCGAGCCGGTTTTTGAAAGCATGGGCTTCACCAAAGTCGCGCGGCACCGCTCGAAGGATGTTGAGCTCTGGCGCCAGGGTGGGATCAATTTCATCACCAATTATGAGCCGAAATCTGCAGCCTGGTATTTCTCGCGCGAGCATGGCCCGAGCGCCTGTGGCATGGGCTTCCGGGTGCGCAATGCGAGCAAGGCCTATGAGCATTTGATGGCGCAGGGCGGCGAGCCGATTGCGGTGCAGACCGGCCCGATGGAGCTGCACATTCCCGGCATTCGCGGCATTGGCAATTCGATCATCTATCTTATCGATCGCTATGCCGATGGCGACGGCAGTCACACGATCTATGACATTGATTTCGAATATTTGCCTGGCGTCGATCGCAATCCGGAAGGTTGCGGCTTCCAGCTCGTCGATCACCTAACCCACAATGTCTATGGTGGCCGGATGAAGTATTGGGCCGACTTTTATGAGAGCCTCTTCAACTTCCAGGAAATCCGCTATTTCGACATTAAAGGCGAGTATACGGGTCTCACCTCCAAGGCGCTCACCGCACCCGATGGCAAGATTCGCATTCCGCTGAACGAAGAAGGCGAAGGCGGCAAAGGTCAGATCGAGGAATTCCTGCGCGAGTTTAACGGCGAAGGCATTCAGCATATTGCGCTGATCTGTGATGATCTGGTGGCCTGCTGGGACAAGCTTCAGAAGAAGGGCGTGCCCTTCATGACGGCGCCGCCAGAGACTTATTACCAAATGCTCTCAGAGCGCCTGCCGGGGCATGGTCAGCCTGAAGGCGAGCTACAATCGCGCGGCATTCTTCTCGACGGCACCACGGAAGGCGGCGAACCCCGTCTTTTGCTCCAGATTTTTGCGCAGCCGCAGCTCGGTCCAGTCTTCTTTGAGTTCATCCAGCGCGTCGGCGATTACAAAGACGGCTTTGGCGAAGGGAATTTCAAAGCCTTGTTTGAAAGCATCGAACGTGATCAGGTCGAACGCGGAGTGTTAGCGGTCGAGGAGCCAGCCTAAGCGTGTCGAAACTGTCTTTTCCAGCGATCGTTGTCGCGGTGATCTTCATCTTCATCGGGACGTTCGCAAAAGACCTGGTCTATCAATCTGAAGGCGGAATGACCTATCTGGTCGATGCTGGGGTTGGCGCGGTTTCGGCGCTGATTGGCGGTATTATCGGGGTGCTCGTCTTCCCAAAACGGAGAGAGAAAGATGACTGAAGCTCCAAACCTGCAAGGCGTGCATCATGTGGCGTATCGCTGCAAAGATGCCAAAGAGACAGTCGAGTTCTATCACAATGTGCTGGGCATGGATTTTCAGCTCGCCATTGCCGAAGACCATGTGCCATCCACTGGCGCCTATGATCCGTACATGCACATCTTCTTGGACGCCGGAAACGGCAATGTGCTCGCCTTTTTCGAATTGCCCCAACAGCCCGATATGGGCCGCGATGAGAACACCCCGCAATGGGTTCAGCATATCGCTTTCAAAGTTGGGTCCATGGACGAGCTTCTGGCAGCGAAAGACCGCGCCGAAGCGCACGGGCTCGACGTGCTTGGGCCAACCCATCATGGCATCTTCAAATCCATCTATTTCTTTGATCCAAACGGTCACCGCCTGGAGCTTGCTTGCGATATCGGTACGCCGGATCAATATGCGGAACTGAAACGCGTGGCTCCGGACATGCTGGAAGAGTGGAGCCAGACCAAAAAGGCCCCCCGCCACGCCGCGTGGCTGCATGAGAAAATCAAGGACGAGAGCTAAACTGCTCCAGACACAGGGACGTCTCATGTCAGCCAGTGAACAGGCTCGCGCCATCGCAAATGCTCAGCTCGTGGCTTATAATGCTCAGGACATGGAGGCCTATCTGGCGCTGTTCCATGATGATGCGGTGCTGATCAACCTGCCGGCACAAGACGTGATCGCGGAAGGGCTCGCGGCCATTCGCGCCATGTATGAAGTTCGGTTTGCCACACCTGGCCTACATTGCGAGGTCGCCCATCGCGCGGAGCTCGGCAATGTTGCGATCGATCATGAAACTGTTTTCACTGAGGGCAATCCGCCCCTCAACGTCCTTGCCATGTATGAGGTCGTAGATCACAAAATTAAACGCATCTTCTTCGTTCGCGGCGGAGCGATCCCCACGCCCCAATAATACCTGCCAAATAATACCTGCTTGAGGAATTCAATCGATGAAACTCGCTACCCTTAAAAATGGCTCTCGTGATGGGCGTCTGGTTGTCGTCTCCAAGGACCTGACGCGTTGCACCGATGCCGCAAGGATCGTCGCGACCCTGCAAGCCGCGCTCGATGATTGGGAAAGCGTGGCGCCCCGCCTTGAGCGCATGGCCGAAGGGGTTGAGCTTGGGTCTGTCCCGACTTTCCGATTCCATGAACATGATTGCGAGAGCCCGCTGCCCCGCGCTTATCAATGGGCGGATGGCTCTGCCTATATCAATCACGTTGAACTTGTGCGCAAAGCCCGGGGCGCGGAAGTGCCGGAAAGTTTCTATGACGACCCTTTGATGTATCAGGGGGGATCTGATGCTTTCCTCGGCCCGCGCGATGATATCCCGCTCGGTGACGTCGCCTGGGGCTGCGATATGGAAGGCGAGATCGCAGTGGTTACCGACGACGTGCCCATGGGGGTTAGCGAGGCTGAGGCCGCCGATCACATCAAGCTGATCATGCTCTGTAATGATGTCTCGCTGCGTGGCTTAATTCCGCCGGAACTCGCCAAGGGGTTTGGCTTCTTCCAATCCAAACCGCCAAGCGCGTTTTCGCCGGTCGCGGTCACGCCTGACGAGCTGGGCGCCGCCTGGAAAGATTGTCTCGTCCATCACCCGCTTCGCGTCGATTATAATGGGGATGCGTTCGGGCGCGCGGAAGCCGCAGAAGACGCGACCTTCTCTTTGGCTCGGCTGGTCGCGCACGCGGCCAAGACCCGCCCACTGACGGCGGGAACCGTGATTGGTTCAGGCACCGTCTCGAACAAGGGCGCAGATGGCGGGCCCGGCAAGCCCGTCTCAGAAGGCGGCCTTGGGTATTCCTGCATCGCAGAAATCCGGATGATCGAGAAAATCGCAACGGGCGACTTCAAAACGCCCTTCATGAAGCCCGGCGACACGGTTCGGATGGAAATGCTCGACGCGAATGGCAAATCGATCTTTGGTGCGATCGAGCAAAAAGTGACAGCGGTTTAGCGAAGCTCACGGGTGTAAAACGCAACGGCCTTTTCCCCTGGCACATAGGTCGCTTCCCCGACTTGCTCAAAGCCTAGGCGCGCGTGAAAGCGGTGCGAGCCAGGGTTTGGCGGAAGCGTATTGATCTCGCATCCCATCTCGTCGGTATTTTTGAATTGCTCAAATGCAGCCCGATAGAGCGCCTCGCCGAGATTCTGTCCGCGCGCCTCTGGCAGGAGCGCGATCCGATCCACATAAACCAGGCGCTTGCCGGTTTTGGCCACATAGGATTCGAACCAGCGCATATTCGGGCTGTCATAGTCCATCTGGCCGAGCGCCATCACAGTTACAAAGCCGAGCGCCTGATCGGTCTCGTCTGTGGCCACGAAGCAGGTCGACAAGGCGATCCAGCGCGCGAGACTCGCCTCGCTTTCCTTGCCAACGCCCGGCACGGACGCCTCGTTGGCCGCGAACACACGGGCAAAGTCTTCTGAGCGATAAGCGCGAATAGGCATGATCTTCACACGTTATCCGGGCGCGGAGCTTGGCAGCAAGCTTAAAACCAAGATTTTACACCTATTTCTTGCTTGCATAAGCGCCGATCTGTCGGCATCGTGCGCAGCAATAAATGCAATGGGGAGACCAAGCATATGGACGTCCAAGTCAGTGAAACGCTGCGCATCAATTTTGAACTCGGCCCTGAGGATATCGAATATTTCCGCGACCGCCTGTCGAAGGCTCGCCGCAACCGGGCGCTGCGCGACGATGATCGCGTGATCCTTGCGGCCGAAGCCCTGGCGGTCAAAGCCCTTGAGAGTAAACCGCCAACCTTCGTTGTGTCGCGCATGCTGACCCTGCAGAACATGGTCGACATGCTGAAAGACCGTGATTGGGCGCTCGAGACTGACGATCGCGACCGCGTGCTCGAAGTGCTGGCCTATTTCGCTGATCCGAAAGACATCATCCCGGACGAACTGCCCGGAATCGGTTTCCTCGATGACGCGATCATGATCGACCTGGCGGCGATTGATCTTGCCCCGGAACTGGAAGCTTATGCTGAATTCTGTGCCAATCGCGAGGACCTCGCGGCCCAAGAAGCTGATGCCCAACCCCTAAAAGTTGCCCGAGACGAGCTGCAATCGCGTATGCGTCGTCGTCGTCGTCGCCGTGCTGGCGGTGCAGCCACAGGATCGGACATCATCACGTCCTTGTTCCACGCGGGCTAAGATCTCAAAAATCCGATCAAAAAACCCCGGATGCTTCAGGCATTCGGGGTTTTCTATGTCGGGTTAGGCAGGGGCCTAGCCCATATTCATGTCGAGCGCGCCAAGGAATTCGCGCTTACCGATCTGGACGCCTTTCTGGCGCAGCAAATTGTACGCGGTGGTGACGTGGAAATAGAAGTTCGGGATGGCAAATGAGGTCAGGAAGCCGATGCCTTTAAAGGGCAGTTTGAAATCGCCGAGAATGAAGAGTAGATCCCGATCGAGCAGGCTGTCCAGCTCAGCAGGGTCAATCGTTTTCAGGTTGGCGATCGTCTCCGCCAGCAATTCTTCCAGCTGCGCATAAGAGGTGATTTCCATGTCCGGCGGCGGCGTCGCCGTGCCGGATTTCATCGCCTCATAATTACCCCAGGCGGAGTTGCAGACGGCGCGGATCTGGAACGAGAAAGGCAGCATGTCGTCGATCAGCTTTTCATTGATGAAGGCATCAACTTCGTCACCAAGATGCTCGCGGCCTGCGGCGAGCACGCCAACCAGCGCTTCAGCCTGGCGGATCATCACGCCGATGGTCGATTTATAAATTGGGGTGGTCATGTCTGGGAGGCCCTCCTGCCATGTTGTTGTTACTGGCATTTGGGGCGCGCAGGGGCGAGGTGCAAGTACCGAATTGGAACTAACAGCCAGTCCGTTTTGGGCGGTCTGGATCGTTGAGCAGGCTGCCAAGCGTTTCGGTCCAGATCGCATAGCCGTCGAGGTTCATGTGGAGTTGGTCTGTTATGAAGATCTGTTTCGGCACACCGCCGTCCATCATCGGGCTGGCAATGTCGACATAGATGAGATCATCGCGGGTCTCGGCATAGGCCTCGATCTGGGCATTGGCCGCGCGCTGGGCATCAAGTTCGCCGAGCCGGGCATAAGAGGGTTTCACGGACAGGAAATAGACCGGTGCATCGCCGAGGCGTTCGGTTTTTAGATCCATGAACACATCAAAGCGCGCTGCCATATCCGCCGGGCTCGCACCCGCATTGAGGTCATTCTCGCCTGCATAGAAGATGATCTCGCGCGGCTGATGACGGCTCAGCAAGATGTCGAAATAGCCGATCAGATGCGTAATCTCCGACCCGCCAAAGCCGCGATTGAGGGGCTCGAGCTCCGGGAAATCATCTTCGAGCGTCAGCCAGAACCGAATGCTGGAACTGCCGGTGAAGACGGTCCGGCATTCTGTTGGTGGGAAGAGTTCGTCCTGGACGAAGAAATTATAGATCTCCGAGGCGAAGGGCGCATTGGCGTTGAACGGGATCGGGTCGGTGGAGATGACCGGGGCGGGCGCTTCAGCGATGACCGGGGCGGCAGGCTCTTGCGCGGTCGCGCAGGCGGTGAGCGCCAATGCGAGGAGACCAGCTGAAAAGAAATTGGTTCGCGTCATGTGCGCCTCCGACGTATCACTTCATGAAATAGACACGCAATTCGACTTTGTGAAAGCCTTTCCTCTTCATGCGCTCTTCCCAGCTTGTCTGGGCAGCTCATCATGAGATTTTTCGGATAGATCTAGAGAGATCAGATCCCTCTCGGTCTTGATGGAGAATGAAGCTGCTGGCCCCCACGGTTGAGCCGTGGGGAGCGCTTGAAGGTAAATACGAGCTACCCATTCTTCCCAAACTTGCGATCCCGCCCGGCCAGGATCCGGAGGCGCAGCGCGTTCAGCTTGATAAAGCCTTCTGCATCTTTCTGATCAGAGGCGCCGTGATCGTCCTCGAACGTCACAATGTCTTCGCGATAGAGAGAGTAGGGGCTGTCGCGGCCGACCAGATGCACGCCGCCTTTATAGAGCTTCACTTTCACCTCGCCGGTGACGAAGCGTTGGGAATGATCAATCGCGGCCTGAAGCATTTCGCGCTCCGGGCTCCACCAGAAGCCATTGTAGATGAGCTCGGCATAGCGCGGCATCAGCTCGTCTTTGAGGTGGCCAGCGCCGCGATCAAGCGTGATGCTCTCCATGCCGCGATGTGCGGTCAGGAGGATCGTTCCGCCGGGTGTCTCATAAATGCCGCGCGACTTCATGCCGACAAACCGGTTCTCGAGCAGGTCGAGGCGGCCAATGCCATGTTTGCGGCCATATTCATTGAGCTTGGTCAGGATGGTCGCCGGGCTCATCGCTTCGCCATTGATGGCGCAGGCATCGCCTTTTTCGAAGCCGATCGTAATCACTTCTGGCTCATCCGGGGCGTCTTCGGGCGCGACGGTGCGCAAGTGGACGAATTCCGGGGCGGCCTCTGCGGGGTTCTCCAGGACTTTGCCCTCTGATGAAGAGTGGAGCAGGTTGGCATCGACGGAGAAGGGGGCCTCACCGCGCTTATCCTTGGCGATCTCAATGCCTTGGCTTTCAGCAAAAGCGAGCAAGTCGGTGCGGGATTTAAACTCCCAGTCCCGCCAGGGAGCAATGACTTTAATGTCGGGGTTCAGGCCATAATAGCCAAGCTCGAAGCGGACCTGGTCATTGCCTTTGCCGGTTGCGCCATGACAGACCGCATCGGCGCCCATCATGTCAGCAATCTCAATCTGGCGCTTGGCGATAAGCGGGCGCGCAATTGATGTGCCGAGCAAGTAGACGCCTTCATAAACTGCATTGGCGCGGAACATCGGGAAGACGAAGTCGCGCACAAATTCTTCGCGGACATCTTCAATGAAGACGTTTTCCGGCTTCACGCCTGCAGCGATGGCTTTGGCGCGCGCAGGTTCAATTTCCTCGCCCTGGCCGAGATCAGCTGTGAAAGTAATCACTTCCGCGCCAAATTCGGTCTGGAGCCATTTTAGAATGATGGAGGTGTCGAGCCCCCCGGAATAGGCGAGCACAACTTTTTTGGGCGCAGAGGACATGGTCAACTCCATCGTGATTTTGATTCTCGCGCGTATGGCGCGGGTTTCGGAGTCGCGCAAGGGGCTTCAGCGATTAGCTGATATCGGTTTTCTGATAGACACGGACATAGTCGACTTCCATGCGTGCCGGAAAGGCGCTCGCATCGATGCCTTTGCGTCCACCCCAGCCGCCAACGGCGACGTTCAGCAATAGAAAGTGCGGACGATCAAATGGCCACTCGCCATAGTCTTTATTGTCGCGTGGGTAATGGAAATAGGGTTCACCATCGACCGCGATGGTCAGGGCATCTTCGGTCCAGTGTAGGCTGTGCGTGTGGAATCCGCCGCAAGCCGTTGACGCGTGATAGCTGGCGCCGAATTGCGATCCACGCGTGTGATTCTTGTCGCGGGTGTGGACGGTGGCGTGGAATTTGTTCCTGTTCCAGCCGACATATTCCATAATGTCGATCTCGCCGTCCTGGGGCCACCTTGTCTCGCCTTCCGGCAAAGTCCAGATGGCGGGCCAGAGACCGCGCCCACAGGGCAGCTTCGCGCGGACTTCGATAAAGCCATATTGCCACGCGGCCCGTTCGGAGGTGATCAGCCTGGCGGACGTAAACAATTGCCCACCGGTGTCCGGGAATGTTTCAAATGGAACTGGTTCCTGATGGGCTTCGATGATCAGATGGCCATTTTCAATCCGTGCGTTCTGGGCCCGACTGGCGCTGTAATACTGTAATTCCTTATTCCACCAGCCATCCGCATTGCGGCGCGTGTCGTACCCCCATCGAGTTTCATCGGGCAGGCCGTCCTGCTCGAACTCGTCTGACCAGACCAATTCATAATCATCGGGAATTTCCAGGCGTGCCAGCATGCCCGGCTGAGTCGTACAGGTCGACAAAACGAGACATGCGGAAAACGCCGCAAGCGTAGAAGAAAACTTGAAGTTGAGCCCAGCCATCTCTTCTTCCTTAGCCGAGCTGAGACGGTCTGAAAATCCTAAACCTTAACCGAACATGACTAAAATCAGGCAAACTTGTCACAGGTGAGGGCAAAATGCCTTTTTTGCGACCGAGCCAGCGCCTTGATTCACCGTCATGGTCATCCTCACAGAAAAACAAAGGGAGACGCACAT
>JAYZAM010000215.1:0-10573 GCA_036339715.1 Pseudomonadota bacterium
GGAAGAGCCGATCATAGAGGTAAGAAAATTCCAAAGCCGTGCGTTTAGCGCGCTCCTTCTGATTGGCGGCCGCAGAGTGTCCGCCATCAATGTTTTCATAATAAAGGAAAGGCTTGTCGGCATCTTCAAACAGTTTTGCCATTTTCCGGGCGTGACCGGGATGAACGCGATCATCCTTGGTCGAGGTCACGAAGAGCGGCGTTGGATAATCTGCCGTCGCATCGAAATTGTGATATGGTGAAATCCCCTCAAGGAAAGGACGTTCTGCTGGATTGTCCGGATTGCCGTACTCATCGACCCATGACGCGCCCGCCAGAAGCTTGTGATAGCGCAGCATGTCGAGCAGGGGCACTTGGACCACGACAGCGTTCCAGAGATCCGGTCGCTGGGTGATCATGACGCCCATGAGAAGGCCTCCATTAGAGCCACCCATGATACCAAGATGGTCAGAAGATGTGATGCCCTGGGCGATCAGGTCCTCGCCGACCGCGATAAAGTCATCATAGATCCGCTGACGGTCACCCTTCAGGCCGGCTTGGTGCCAAGCTGGCCCGAACTCACCGCCGCCGCGAATATTCGCGAGGACATATGCGCCGCCGCGCTCCAGCCACATCCGGCCAATACCGCCGCTATAGCTCGGACGCATAGAGACTTCGAAGCCGCCATAGCCATAAAGCAAGGTCGGCGTTGATCCGTCGAGCGTAATATCTGCGCGATGTACAACGAAGTAGGGGACTTTTGTCCCATCCGCGGACGTGGCTTCGAGTTGCTGAACGGTTAGGCCTTCAGCATCAAACTTGGATGGGAGGGCTTTCAGGGCCTCGGTTGTGTTTGTGTCCGCATCGAAGGTGAGCAGACTATCCGGGCTGAGGAAGCCTTCATAATTGACGAATACGGTATCTTCATCGTCTGAAGCGAAAGCGATGCCCGCCTGACCGGTGCCAGGCAGGGCAACGTCGGCAGTTGTCCAGCCATCTGCTTCGCTATGCTCAAGCCGCAAGATTTTGCCCGCGACATTGTCATTGATCGACAGAAGGGCCGCAGACTTCGAAATCGCAACGCCGTTGACGGCCTGGCGGTCATTGGCGCGGAAGACCAGCTCAACCGGTGGCAACTCTTTGCTGTCGAGGAATTGCTGAAGATTGAACGCAACCAGGTCGCCGGTCTTGAACGTTTCCTCACCCACGGTCCAATCTTCTTGGAGCGTCACGAACTGCATGCCTTTATATTCGCCGCCCGGAGAGGACTTTTTCGGGATTGGATAGGCGAAAGGTTCACCATCGTTCAAAAGCCAGTAGGTCGAGGTGAAGAATGTATCGGACTCAACCGCACCATAGATCATAGTGCCGTCGTCCAATTCGGACGCCCAGGGCCAGACGCCGACATCTGTGGCTTGGCCAGCGAACAACTCGGTCGCTTCCTCCAGGCTTTGGCCGCGCTTCCAGAGACGCACAGATGATGGATATCCGGATTCTGTGAGCGTAGAGCCGTCGCCGCCCCAGTCTGTCCCGATCAGAATGGTATCATGGTCGATCCAGGCGAGCCCTTGTTTGGCTTCGGTGGTTTCAAAGCCGCCCTCGACGAACGCTTTAGCGTCGAGATCAAACTCACGATTAATCACTGCGTCCTTGCCGCCGTCTGATAGCGACACCAGGCAGAGCGTCTTTTCAGCGCCTTTCGGCTTGAAACAATTTGCGCCTTTAAAGACCCAGTTCTTGTCTTCATCTGCGGCAAGTTGATCGAAGTCGAGTACGGTTTCCCACTCAGGAGCGTCGGTTTTGTAGCTTTCGAGTGTGGTGCGGCGCCATAGCCCGCGCACATTGGTTTCATCCTGCCAGAAATTGTAGACGAGGCCACCGCGGACAGATCCATACGGAATTCGGTCAGTCGACGTGGCAAGATCCGTTGCTTTTGAAAAATTGTCCTCGAAAACGTCTGAGCTTTTTATAATCGCGAGCGACCGTTCGTTTTGTTCATTCACCCAGGCCAGGGCAGCGTCACCTTCGACCTCTTCAAGCCAGAGATAGGGATCTTCACTCGTCATGCTTGACGTCTCAGCGGGCGCTTCAGGTTCAGCCTCCACGAGCACCTCCGTTTCTATGTCTGTCACTTGGGTTACATCTTCGGTGCCGGTTGCACAGGCAGCGATAAGGACGCTGGCAGCGGCTGCCGTCAGGGTAAAGCGCATCTCAGTTCTCCATGATTTGAGGAGAGGTTTAGCGCTGTCCCGATCAGGGACAAGTCATACTTTCTAGAAATGCAACCTTTAGCCGGAGATTTTACCGGTCGATTGACGCGTGATCAGCTCAAAATCGAATAGTTCTTCAATACCTTCGCCATCATCGGCGTTCATCAGCCGTTCTGCCGCCCGCCGCCCCATTTCAACAACGGGTTGCCGGATCGTTGTCAGAGGCGGCCAAACCGCCGAAGCAAGGCGTGTATCATCATAGCCCGCTATCGAAATCTGATTTGGGACTTGTAGTCCCGCCGCCATCACGGCTGTCATAGCGCCGACGGCCATATCATCGTTCGCCGCAAAAATTGCAGTTGGCTTGGGATCCGCGGCGATCAGTTTGCCCGCGGCCTCAAGACCCGAACGCAATGAATAGTCGCCCTCTGCGATCATGTTCGGCGTGACTTTCAAACCGGCTTCATGCATGGCGTCGAGATAGCCTTCATGTCGTCCGGTGGAAGCGTTGTGGCCAACGGGGCCGGCGATAAATGCAATACGGGAATGTCCAAGGCTCACCAGGTGCCGGACCATCTCCATGGCGGCGAGGCGATCATCCAGCCGCATTACCGGCGTGTTCTCCGGTTGGCGCGCGGGTGAAAGGCTCGCATAAGCTGTGCCATTATCCTTGAGCAGCGCCAGAATGTCGGGGTCATCGCAAAGGGGGGGTGTGAGCACCACGCCATCGGCCCGAGAGGTCATCAGGAAGCTCTGCAATCGATCCAGAAAATCCGGAGCAGAGCGATCAACGGGCTCCGGCAACAGAAAGTACCCATTCGCCCGGCAGGCCTCATAGATGCCTGTATTCACTGCCGTGATATATTCAGGAACCGGATTGTCGTGCAGGTGGGCAATCAGGAATGAGCGCGCGCCAGCAAGACTTCTGGCGGCGGGATTTGGTCGATAGCCGAGGTCTCGCGCGGCCTTCATGACGAGCTCACGTTTTGCCGGTCGGACATTCGGTTCATTATTGAGCACGCGAGAGACAGTTTTAGCAGAAACGCCTGCTGTCTCAGCTACATCGTCTATGGTTATGGCGCGTGGGGGGCGGCTTAGGCCCATATTCTGTCTCCCAAAACTATTCTTCTTACTGACGCATTCCGAGTGGAAACGCAATCTTTCCGTGTGCGGCGGTTTGCATCATCAATAAACCTGATCCTAGAACTGGAAATATACAAATGGGGATGCTTCTAATGGGTAAAGAGCGAGCAAGATGCCCGAAAGTGCACCAAGGCTACCCCAGTAAAGCATTGGGTTTCGCCAAATACGGGTCTGTGTCAGGCGTTTTAGCACACCACGGCCCAATAAGGCGTCCAGCGTGATCAGAGGCAATACCAGCCAGACCCCGGGGCTTAGCGTCTCGCTGCCTCCATCGCGCAATCCGGTAAATGCGGACCAGATGGTTAGCGTATCGGCGAAGCTTTCAGCCCGGAACGGAACCCAGGTAAGGAGCACAAATACTTGCGTCATAATAAGGCTGACAGCGAAGCCAAAAACGATCTTATTTTTGAAAAACGCGCGATGAAAAGCCAGCGCCGTACCATGGAATGCGCCCCATGCGACAAACGTCCAGGCCGCGCCGTGCCACAATCCCCCGAGCACCATGGTTGTCATCAGATTGCGATACGTGGTCCAGTTTCCGGACCGGTTTCCACCCAGTGGAATATAGAGATAGTCCCGTAACCAGCTGGATAGTGATATGTGCCAGCGCCGCCAGAAATCATCGATGGACGGGCTGGAATAGGGATAGTCGAAATTCTTCGGAATATAGAAGCCAAACCAGCGCGCGACGCCGATGGCCATCAATGAGTATCCAGCAAAATCGAAATAGATTAGCCCCGCGAAGGCCAGCGTTGCACCGACTAGCGCGAGGTTGGACCAAGTAGCAAGGTCAGTATCGCCCGCGATTAAAGCGTTTCCATAAACAGGGTCGACAAACTGCGCCAGGTTGTCAGCAATCCCGGCTTTGTAGGCAAAGCCAAGCAGGAAGGCGCGCAAGCCTGCAAAGAACAGGGCATTCGAGAGGGTTTTGGCGCGTTCCATTTGCGGGAAGAAGCTTGCCGCCCGGACGATGGGACCTGCTACGAGTTGCGGGAAAAAGGCAATATACAGCGCCACGCGGCGCAAGCGGGGCTCAGGTGCGAGATCACCGCGCGCGACGTCGACAATATAAGAGATCGCCTGAAACACATAGAAGCTGATGCCAACCGGCAGAAGGATATTAAGCGCAGTCCAACCCGGATCGATCCCAACCGTGTCCAGCATGGCGCGAGCGCTTTCGGCGAAGAACCCAAAATATTTAAACACGGCGATCACACTAAGATTAGCGCTGATGCCAGCGATCAGAGCGATCCGTCGCGTTCGGTCTCCCGGCACGCGTGCGGCGGCAAATTTGGCCACGGCCCAGCTGATCAGGATGACAAAGCCGATAAGACCGAGAAAGCGCCAATCCCACCAGCCGTAAAAGACCGTGCTGGCACCGAGCAGGAGCCCCAGACGCGTCTCTTTGCCTTGAAGCAGCCAGTACGCCCCGAATACGGCAGCAAGGAAAGCGAAGAAAATGGCGTCGGTAAATATCATCGCGCCGCCTCCAACAGGCCGCTTGAGATCATTTTGTCTGCGAGCCAGAGACTATAAATGGCTGTGCCGCTATCGAGCAGATGACTTGGGTCGAGCCAATGGTCGCCATTCAGCGCCTGCATCATTGTGGGATCGTTGGGTGATAGGCAGACAAATTCTTTCAGCTCGCCTGCACAGAGCCCATCAGCATAGGCCCGCAAATCCGGGTCGAGGGCAGGGGGCTGATAGTAAGCAACCGCGGTAACGCCGTTTACGAGCAAGCGTTCGCGCTGCTGGAAGCGGAACGATCGCACCCATTGTGGTCCGAAGACCGGGCCGCTTTCTATTCGCTCAAGTGCAAGACTTGGGTCTGATTCTGCGCGCGCCTCAGTCTGAGGATCATAGGACCGGACAGCCTCCACAGCGCGCACTGGCTCACCGCTACCAATCAAGCCAATATTGAAGAGATTAAGCGTGGCGTGCAAACCGAGATATGCCGTGTCGAGCGCGCACCCTTTCGCGCCGTCGCAGGCGCCGCCCATGATTCCGAGCCCCGTCCATGTCGCGTTGGACAAATCAAATTGTTCGATCGCGCGCATGTTGAACTTAGAGTTTCCAAACATGTAGGCGGCGCGTTGGTCAAAATCTTTAGCAATCTCCACGAATACCACGTCCGGAATGCGCTCGGATCCATCGATGAACTGTTTCAGATGGGTGTCGCGTTCAAGGATTGAGGCGGCTTCGATCGAGAGGCTCAAGACGCGATGCGGATATCCGCGCTCACGCAGGGCCATGGTCAACCGCTCAGGATCAATCCCGTTCCGCGAATAGCTTGCGCCAGTGAATATGATCAGGGGCGCATCGTCTTGTTTTGCATCAACGATCGCAGCCTGCACGAAACGATCAAAATCTGTTGTGCGTCCGATTCCGTTCGTCGCAGCGAGCCCTTTAATCGCAACTGCAGAGGCGATCAGGCTAATGCCGAAGGCTCCAATAGCGGCCAATTTCGAGCCCTTGAAGGGAAGCTTCAGTCCATGCGCCAGAAACAATCCCAGAGCGGCAAGTGCAAACAGGCTCCAATGCATCGGGACAGATTCCTCTCGGCGCGCCAAATCGGGACGATCCCAACTCGCCTCTCAGGAGAAGCAAATGCCTTGCCAAGTCGCCTATTGGGCGATCAGGAGTCTGGATCTGCCGCGTTTTCTGCCATGGCGCGCATCATGAAAAGCGGGATAGAGCCTCGCTCAGTCATGACCCAATCGAGGGGGATGTCATGCGGTTCGGCGGGAACGTGCTCGACTTCCTGACCAAAGAAGGCGAGGCCGCACACAAAAACCCGGCTATTTTCCCGCAAACGCGCGAGGGCGCGATCATAATGGCCTTTACCATATCCGAGCCTGTGGTCATTGCGGTCGAAAGCGAGTAGCGGCGTGATGACGAGGGTCGGCTCAACCTCTGGCACTTCCGCAAGCGGCTCAAGCAATCCAAAGGGTCGTTTCTCAAGCATATCGCCGCGGGTATAGGCGCGATAGACCATCTGACCATCATCCTGAACACATGGCAGCGCGAGTTTGGCGCCAGCGTCGACCAGCTTTCCCATTAGTGGGCGCGGGTCAATTTCGCTGCCGATCGGCAAATAGACCGCGACGGTCGGGCCGTAGCGCTCTAGCAGTTTTAGCGGGAACTTGTCGGCAAGTGTCTCTGCGGCATCAGGGTCTCGCGCAGCGAGCTCCTCTCGCACAACCTTCATCTCTGCGCGAAGCGCATCTTTTTCTTTGCTCATGCGGGTTCGGTTTCCTCGACCGGCATATCTGCAAGGCCAACCAGAGCGCGCGCATAGGCGCGGGCTGAGAAAGGCTGCAAATCCTCCGCCTTTTCGCCGACGCCGACAAAGTGGATCGGCAGTGCATGCGCTTCGGCGATTGCAACCAGAACCCCGCCTTTTGCGGTGCCATCGAGCTTGGTCATGACGATACCGGACACATCTGCCGTGTGCCGAAAGGCTTCGACTTGGCTTAGTGCGTTCTGACCGACCGTCGCATCAAGAACGAGAATGACATCATGGGGTGCATCAGGATCGAGTTTGCGGGTCACCCGGACAATCTTGGCAAGCTCTGCCATCAGCTCGGTTTTGTTTTGTAAGCGGCCTGCCGTATCAACGAGCACCAGATCGAGATCCTCGGCTTTGGCCTTCTCAATGGCTTCATAGACGAGACCTGCGGCATCTGCGCCCGGGGCCTTTGCGAGAACATGTATGCAGGCGCGTTCTCCCCAGACGGTCAGCTGTTCGATAGCCGCGCCTCGAAACGTATCGCCAGCAACGAGGAGCGCTTTTGCACCTTGCTCCTGCAGTTTCGATGCAATCTTACCGATCGTGGTCGTTTTGCCCGATCCATTCACGCCGACAAAGAGCACGACGCGTGGTCGAGACCCTTCGGAAAAGTCGACAATCTCTTCGCGCGGCGACATGATCGCTTCGATCTCATCGGCCAGCGCGATTTTGATCTCTTCGTCGGTGACGTCTTTGTCCATGCGAGTTTTGGCTAGGTTTTGGACAATCCGGGCCGAAACTTTTCCACCCATGTCTGAGGTCAGAAGGATGTCTTCTAGATCTTCCAGCGCTTCATCATCCAGCTTGCGCTTGGAGAACATGCTGGTGATGGACGACCCCATTTTGGATGAGGATTTTGCAAGACCTGAAGAGAGTTTGGAAAAGAAACCAGGCTCTACGACTTCGGCATAAGGGTCCGGTTCTCCGCGTGCGATCGCGGCCTGACGTTCGGCCTCCCGTTTGGCGCGTTCTTCAGCGAGTTGTTGACGCAAGGCTTCGTCGGCCCGGCGTTGTTCCAGCAAGGCCAGCTCGGCCTTGGCTTTTTCTTCCTGCGCCAGGCGCTCTTCTTCGGCCTGTCGTGCAGCCTCTGCTTCGGCCTCGCGGGCCAGGCGCTCTTCTTCTGCTTTGCGCGCTGCGGCCGCAGCCGCTTCATCGGCCAGTCGTTTTGCTTCGGCTTCACGCGCAAGCCGTTCTGCTTCCGCGCGCGCTTCTTCGGCTCTGCGCCGCTCTTCGGCGTCGGCCGCCGCTTTTGCCTCGGCTTCGCGTGCGATACGCTCAGCTTCCGCCTGTGCTTTTGCAGCCTCTTCGGCGGCGCGCGCCTCTTCTTCGGCTTTCAGCCGCGCCGCTTCCGCTTCCGCCTCGGCGCGCTGCCGGGCAGCTTCCCGGTCCTGCGCTTCTTGCGCCAGCTGTGCAGCTTTTGCCTCGGCTTCTGCGGCTTCGCGTTTCTGGCGCTCTTCCCAGGCGCGGTTCGCTTCGGCGACTTTGCGTTCAATCTCTGCCTGTTCAGCGGCTTTTCGGGCCGCTTCTTCTTCAGCCAGGCGCGCGGCTTCTTCTTCGGCCGCTTTTTGGGTCGCGAGCTCTTCGGCTGAGAGTTGCGGCGCCTCCATCTCTGCGCCCGCTTTCAGCGCTTCTTCTTTTTTCTTTTTCTTACCGAACCAGAGAATCATAGAGCGACGGCCTTTAATCGTGTCATGTCATGCCCGATTATCCGGGCGCGGATCGGGCGTCCAGCCTCGGCGCTGATCTGATCAAACTGAACCGGCGTGAAATCGGCCAAACGGCCGCTTGTTTCCCGTTCAATCAGAACATCAGTTTCAGAACCAATCTTCTGGTCGAGATGCCTGTTCAGCGCAGCTTGGCCTGCTGCCCGTAAAGACGCAGCGCGGGCTTTGACCACCGATCGATCTAGTTGTGGCATACGCGCGGCGGGTGTGCCGGGGCGCGGGCTATAGGGAAAGGCATGCAAGAAGGCGATATTGCACTCTTCAACCAGACGCAGCGAATTCTCAAAAGCCATTTCGGTTTCGGTTGGGAATCCGGCGATGATATCTGCACCTAGAGCAAGATCAGGTCGAATATGGCGCAACCGATCCGCTAATTCGATCGCTTGTTCGCGCGAATGGCGTCGCTTCATGCGCTTCAGAATGAGATTGTCCCCATGTTGCAGGCTCAAATGCATGAATGGTGCGATGCGCGGATCAGCCATTGTTTCGAATAAGGCTTCATCCATTTCGATGGCATCGATGGAAGAAATGCGAAGTTGCTTGAGATCGGGCACGAGTTTCAAGATCCGCTGCACCAGATTTCCGAGCTGCGGCGTATTTGGCAGATCCGAGCCCCAAGAGGTCAGATCAACTCCAGTCAGAACCACTTCATAGTGTCCGGTATCCACCAAGCGCTGAACCATCTGGACCACCTCGCCCGCTGGCACAGAGCGTGAGTTTCCGCGGCCGTAAGGGATAATGCAAAACGTACAGCGGTGATCGCAGCCATTCTGTACTTGAACATAGGCGCGAGCCCGACCGTCCATGCCATCAATCAGATGCCCGGCTGTTTCTTCCACAGACATGATATCATTAACGCGGATCTTTTCGGTGCCACCGAGAAGATCAACGGGCTTCCAGGTTTCCGCCTGCATCTTCTCATGATTGCCAATAACACGGGTCACTTCCGGCATTTCGGCAAACATTTCTGCATCAATCTGTGCGGCGCAGCCAGTTACGATGACGGGGGCGTCTGGATTGTCTTTAGCGGCACGGCGAATGGTTTGGCGCGCCGTTCGAACGGCTTCGGCGGTTACGGCGCAGGTGTTGACGATGATTGCGCCATCCAGTCCCGCCTGTTCAGCATGACCCCGCATGACTTCGCTTTCATAGCTGTTCAGTCGGCAGCCAAGGGTGATCACCTGCGAGGGTCTGGGGGTGGAGGTCTTGTTTGCCATGATTGCGGGGCATATCGCGCTGAAAGTCCTCAAACTCAAGCGTTAGAGGTGTTTATTCCGGACCTTTGCGCCGAAATTTCGCGAGGATCGCGCGATGATCGGACCCGGTTCGAGGGAGTAGTCGCGACTCAACCAGCTCTAAATCATCTGAAAACAAGACATGATCGATGGGGATACCGAGCGGTCCCCATGAGACAGGCCAGGTCCGCAATAACCTGGGATCACCCGCACGACGGCCCGGCAGCGCACGAAAGGTCGGAGACCAGGGCGTGAGATTAAAGTCCCCCATCAGAATAAAGGAGTCGCGCGCTTCAGCTGCGTCACCAGCCGCCCTGAGCAGGGCGTTTCTGGTATTCAGTCCTGGCGCTGTAAGTGGGATGTGTGGATGTGTTGTGACGAGCCTTATACCATTCCAGTGGCCTGTCAGATCTGCCTGAATATAGGATCTCAGGCCGGTCCGGAGCGGGATTTCCGAACGCCTCGACGCGAATGGTCGGCGCGAGATTAGCGACAAAGGGATGCTCGCCCGCGCAGACTGATCGACGTGAACCATATGAGGGTGATCTGGAAAGACCCGACCATAAACAGACTCGTTCGCGCTCAAAGGGGGTTCAAGGAGTGCAATCAGATCGGCATCATTCTGCACCGCAAGGCCGGCGAGGCGCGCCAAGGCGTCCTCGGACTTATACAAATTTGCGGCGATCACGGTGAGGCAAGCGTTTGGTTCGCAGTCAGCGCGAGTCGGCGTGGCATATTTTGAAAAGGTGATGAACGGCAAAGTGACCCATGTCGCATAGAACAGGCCTGCAAGACTGGCGCGTGGATGATATCTGAATAGCGCAAGCGTGACGACGAATCCCGCTAGAGAGACCAGCGGTAAAAAGCTCACAACCATCTCGAACAGGGACACGCGTGGAAAAAACTGCGCGAGAATGCAGAAGGCACCGGCTCCGTAGCTGAAAACCGCCGCCGCGAGGACAATCTTATGGGGTAATGAACGCTGGGCCATTTC
>JAYZAM010000216.1:0-5582 GCA_036339715.1 Pseudomonadota bacterium
GCTGACTGTCCGCTCAAAATGATAAGCGCAACGTCTCCACCATCTTGCAACATCTCACCGAGGGCGAGGACATCCGCGCCGCTCAGCGACTGAGCCAGACCCGCAGCCTCAATCGCGGCGGTGGCAAGCTTTTCGGGGCGACCGTCAAGCGCTTCTTCCGCTTCGGCGATTTCGCGTTTGGAAAATCCGATCGATTTCAGAAGGGAGCGGCCATCGGCATCAAAAGACTCTGGCGCTAACCTTAGATCATTCGAGATAATATCGTCCCCGAGTACCCATCTTGAAAATGCAGCGTTGAGTGGCAGGCCCTCGCCCAGCGCACTTTGAACTTTTTCAATTGCCTGCGTGGAGAATCCGCGTGTGCGCAGTATGTCATCACTAAAGTGTGGCATGAGCTCCAAATCAGCGGCGCTATCAATGTCTTGCAGAAGTCCTGGCAGCGTCTCCGGCGCTCGTTTGGCCAGCCCTAATCTTGCGGTCAGCGTCAGGCTTGGCAAATCACCTTCGAGGAGGTCAACAAAGCTGCGGGTTGGGTTCAGCCCCAGGGTTGCCGGTTGGAACCGTGACAGAGCCAGCGTGGATAATGGAACAATGGCCAACAGGATATCGCGCTTCGTCTTGCGTGCCGCTCGCGCTGGTAGCCCAAGCACTTCTGCATGTTTTTTGGTGAAAGACGCGCCTTTTGCGACGGACTGTAATAGCTTTACCAGAGCCACCAGAGCGGCACTGTTATCAATCGTAAGAGGGTGACCAAGTCCAAGCAATGCAGCTGACAATCCGCACGGGACAATGACAAGATGAGCCCCATGCGTTTCGAGTGCAGCACTGAGCAAATCGTCCAGGACGTCCATCTCAAGCCCGTCCGGCGTTACAAATCGCGATACGTCTATGGCTAGGGCTGGATAAGTGTTGTTCAGCAATTCGGCCGACTGGACAAAAACCCCGACGCCCGCGCGCCGAATATCGTTGAGCTCGTCCGCAGTGATCGCTTCGGGGGCGAGGCAGGCAGGAGGCGCAGCACTTTCAATCGCGTCATTGCGAAATTGTGTGGAGAGCGCTTCGAAGCCTTGATCCTGCTGCAATGCTTCTTCGATCAGGGATAAAGGGACGCCACGAGCGACGGCTTCAGCGAGTTCGGCGTTTTTGGGCCGATCACCCAGACCTTCCAGCAATTCAGCCATAGCCAGCTTGCTGGTTCGATTGAGGCGGTATTGGCGGGCCTCGGATAATGCCGTTTTCTTGTCTTGCAGATTTGTAAGCGGCACGGCGCACAGCTCAGCGAACGACATGACCGGGCTGATTAGCCCTTCTTCTACGGCTGTTGCGAGCAATTGAGCGTTGCGATCACTAGCAGACATATCCTGCGCCCTCCCGTCAGAGCGGGCTTGACCTTGCCCGCGACATGATGTGTTGCCTTACCTAACTAGATTCGGCGACATGCACGCGCCATATTACGGTCAAATATCACTGTCAGGACGTTCGTTATGTTCAAACTCTTTACATGGTGGAATGGCGTCAGCCCGGGCGGCTGGTTCGATATCAAGCGCCGCAGCGTCTTGGTCGGGACAGACGAGTACGGGAACCGCTACTTTGAGGACCGCAAAGCGTCCGTGGAAGGGCGTAAACGACGCTATGTTATTTATGATGGTCTTGCCGAACCCTCCAAGGTGCCGGCCGAATGGCACGGCTGGCTCCATTACACGTTCGAAGAGCCGCCAACCGATGCGCCCCTGAAGCGACAGAGCTGGGAAACCGATCACACGCCCAACATGACTGGAACCATGTTCGCGTATCGCCCAAAGGGTAGCCTGCGCGAAGGCGGTGAGCGTCGAGAAGCTGACGCGGATTATGAGGCTTGGGATCCCAATGCGTGAATCTCTGTTTGAAACCCTGATTGGCCGAGCCGTTCTGGTTGTTGCGGGTGCATTTCTCTGGTTCGGCCTCGATCGTGGCGGCGACACGGGCGGAAATGCCGAAACCGTAGAACTCGGCGCGCGCTTTAGCAGCGCGGCAACCATTGATCGCGGCACAGATGTGCGGATGGCGGGTGTTAAGATCGGTACGGTCAGAAATGTTGCGCTCGATCGCGAGCGCGCAGAAGCCCTTGTGGTGATGGCGGTCAATTCCGATATTCTGCCCCTCGGCGATGGAACCAGTGCACGCGTTCAGTCTGAGGGTCTTTTGGGCGGCGCATATATTAATCTTGAACCGGCTGAAGGATTTGGTGAAATCATCCCTTGTGGTGATGGTGAAGAGCTGTTCGGTGATACCGGGTGCAGCGAAATTCTCTACGCTCAGGGATCGGTTGATCTGATGACGCTGTTTGCGTCCTTCGCGTCCGGCAATGGTGGCGGAGATGCCGAGTGATCCGCGCCTTCTCGATTGGTTTGCTTGGTCTTGGGGTGAGCGCGTTTGTGTTCGCTCAGGAGTCGCAACCGGCGCGGCCCGGCGTCGCTGATCTGGAGCGAGAACTTTTCGGCACGACGGATGTCGAGGAAGAAAGCTTAAGCGACCTCGGCGAAGACGACATCGCGCCAAGCAATCAGCAAACCTTCCTACCGCATGAAACCGTTATTTTGCGGGCGCTCGACAAGATTACAGGTCGATCCACTGATTTTGAAATGAGAGTGGGTGAGCCAAAAGTGTATGGGTCGCTGCGCGTAGACCTCGAAACCTGCTTCCAGACGCCACCTGAAGAGCCACCGGAAAGCGCGGCATTCCTGAAAATCACTTCGGCCACCTCTCGGCAAGTGCAATCCATGGCTGAACCGCGTGATCTCACGGAAGAAGAGCTCATCGCATCGCAAGGCGAAGATGCGGATGTCAGATTTTCCGGTTGGATGTACGCGTCTACGCCAGGCCTCAACGCGCTGGAGCATCCCGTTTACGATGTTTGGGTGATCGCCTGTAGCGAAGTCGTCCCTGAAGTGTTCGAGCCTCTCGACCCCACCGAGTAAAAGTCCCCGTCCACGCGTAAGGCATACCAGAGACGTTCGCGAAACGTCTCGCGGCTAATCTGCTCTAATCCAAACTGATCGAGATGCGGGTTGTGAAACTGCGCGTCGAGCAAAGTATAACCGCCTCGGATCAGACGTCCTACGAGGTGAACGAGGGCTATTTTCGAGGCATCCGTGGCGCGTGAAAACATACTCTCGCCGAAGAAAGCACCGCCGAGCGACACACCATATAAACCGCCGACCAGAGTGCCGTCTTCCGACCAGCACTCCACGCTGTGTGCATGGCCCTCGCGATGCAGCGCGCCATAGAGATTGAGGATCGCATCATTAATCCAGGTCGCAGGTCGCGTTGCATGTGGTTCGGCGCAGGCTTCGATGACCCGATTGAACGCCGTGTCCACGGTCACGCGATACGGGTCTTTCCGCACCGTTTTGCGCAGCCGTGTCGGAACGTGAAATCCTTGTAGAGGCAGCACACCGCGCACGTCCGGATCCATCAGGAAGAGCCGCATATCCTCCCGCGAATCCGCCATCGGAAACACCCCGCGGCGGTAGCAATTCAAGAGATCTGTGGTGTCGAACCGATCGGACATGCCCTCAGTCTACTTCAGACCGAGGAAACGCTCCAGCCAGTGAATGTCATAATTGCCGTCAATCACGTCCTGGGCTTCGACCAGCTTGCGATGAAGGGGCAGGGTCGTGTCGACACCATTGACCACCATCTCGTCCAGCGCCCGGCGCAGACGCATGATACACTCATTGCGCGTTCGGCCATGAACAATCAATTTCGCAATCATGCTGTCATAATGAGGCGGGATCTTATAGCCAGCATAGACCGCGCTATCGAGGCGGACATCTGGACCACCTGGCGCGTGGAAGTCTGTGATCTTGCCGGGTGACGGCACAAACGTCTCGTGATGCTCAGCATTGATCCGGCATTCAATCGCGTGCCCGACGAGCAAAACATCGTCCTGCGTAAAGGAGAGTTTTTTGCCATCGGCGACACGGATCTGTTCGCGGATCAGGTCGATGCCGGTGATCATTTCTGTGACCGGATGTTCAACCTGGATCCGGGTGTTCATCTCGATGAAATAGAAATTTCCATCCTCGTAGAGGAATTCCATCGTACCGGCGCCGCGATAGCCCATTTTTTTCACGGCCTTGGCGACGATTGTGCCGATCTCTTCGCGCTGAGCCTGGTTTAGGGCTGGGGAGGGGGCTTCCTCGAACACTTTCTGGTGACGGCGTTGAAGCGAGCAATCGCGTTCCCACAGGTGACAGACATTGCCATGCGTGTCGGCGATCAGCTGGATTTCGATATGACGAGGCTTGCCGAGATATTTCTCAAGATAGACCGCATCATCCCCAAACGCCGCTTTGGCCTCGGTCTTGGCCGCCTTGATGGCCGTTTCGAGGTCTTTCTCCGTCTCGGCGACGCACATGCCGCGTCCACCACCGCCTGCCGCAGCTTTGACGAGCACCGGATATCCAATCTTCTTGGCGACTTTTTTGCCTTCGCTGATTGAAGATACGCCGCCCTCCGAGCCGGGAACCACAGGAACACCGGCATCGATCATGGTTTGCTTGGCCGTGATCTTATCACCCATCGTGCGGATATGTTCTGCGGTAGGCCCGATGAAGATCAGGTCATGAGCCTCAACCATTTCGGCAAACTGGGCATTCTCTGACAGGAAGCCATAGCCAGGATGAACGGCATCGGCGCCTGTGATCTCTGCCGCAGCGATGATCTGAGACTTTTTGAGATAGCTATTTGCGCTGGGGGCGGGGCCGATACAAACGCTTTCATCGGCGAGCCGAACCGCCATAGCATCGCGGTCGGCCTCGGAGTGTACGGCAACCGTGGAAATGCCCATTTCCTTACAGGCGCGATGGATGCGCAAAGCGATCTCGCCGCGATTGGCGATGAGGACTTTTTCAATCATCGTTTCGTGTCCTTATTCGACAACGATCAGCGGTTCGCCAAACTCAACAGGTTGCGAGTCAGCGACCAGAATTTCTTTCACAGTGCCAGCGGCATCAGCGGTGACAGGATTGAAGGTTTTCATCGCTTCAATCAGCATCAGCGTATCGCCTTTTTTCACTTTGTCTCCAACCTGAACAAAGGCTTTGGCGCCGGGTTCCGGTGACAGATACACGGTTCCAACCATTGGGCTGGTTGTGGCATTGGATGGCGCAGCGGCTGGGGCCGCAGCAGGGGCCGCTGCGGGCGCAGCAGCTGGAGCAGTGACAGGCGCTGCAGCTACAGGAGCTGCGATTGGGGCCTGAACGATCTGAGGGGCTGCGGGCGCCATACTGGTGGCCTTGCTCACGCGGATGCGCAGGCCTTCATGTTCAACCTCTACTTCGCCGAGATCAGCTTCGCGAAGGATCGCAGCGAGTTCGCGGACCAGGCCGGCGTCGAGTTTTGTCTTGCTTGTGGACATCGGGGTGGGGCTCCTCAGTCTTCTTTATTTTTCTAGAGCGGCGTCTAACGCCATTAGGTAACCACGTGCGCCAAAACCTGCAATGCAGGCCTCTGCACATGGGGCAACATAGTTGGTGGTCCGGAACGCTTCACGCGCCGCAGGATTAGAAATGTGAACCTCAAAGATGCGCGCTTCGCAC
>JAYZAM010000217.1:0-3524 GCA_036339715.1 Pseudomonadota bacterium
CGCCCATGGGTTTGAGCGCATGGGTGTTTTCAACATAGATGGAGAAGGCAGTCCGGTTATGGAACCGATGTGGCGCGAGCCGAAGAACAGGCGATAGATCCTATCCCCGGCTCAAGGAATAGTTTGGTGCTTCGCGCGTCATCTGGACATCGTGGACATGGCTTTCATGCAGCCCTGCCCCAGTAATTTGAACGAATTTCGCGCGTTTGTGCAGTTCCGCCATGGTCGGGGCTCCGACATAGCCCATGGCCGCGCGCAGACCTCCGACCATCTGATGCAGGATCGGTCCGATTGGGCCCTTGAACGGCACCTGCCCTTCAATCCCTTCCGGGACAAGCTTATCGCTCGCCGCATCTTTCTGGAAATAGCGATCCGCTGAGCCGCGTGCCATCGCGCCGAGGCTGCCCATGCCGCGATAGGCTTTGTAGGACCGCCCCTGATACAGGAAGACTTCACCTGGAGCTTCTTCAGTACCCGCGAACATTGAACCCATCATCGCAGTTGAGGCGCCTGCGGCGAGCGCTTTGGCAAAATCGCCCGAGAATTTGATGCCGCCATCGGCAATGACGGGCACGCCGGAGGCCTGCGCAGCGGTGGCGCAGTCTTCAATTGCGGTGAGTTGCGGCACGCCAACACCAGCGACAATTCTGGTGGTACAGATCGACCCTGGCCCGATGCCAACTTTCACCGCATCCGCCCCGGCATCAATCAGTGCTTTGGTGGCTTCGCCGGTCGCGACATTGCCCGCAATGATCTGAACAGAATTCGAAATCTTTTTCGCCCGCGTCACGGCCTCACCGACGGCTTTGGAATGACCATGCGCGGTATCGATAATAACCGCATCTGCACCCGCCTCGATTAGCGCGGCGGTCCGCTCAAAACCGGCATCTCCGACCGTCGACGCCGCTGCGACCCGAAGGCGACCACCATCATCTTTAGCGGCGTTCGGATTGACCGCGGCTTTGTCCATATCCTTGACGGTCAGGAGACCGATGCAATTGCCAGACTCATCGACAATCACCAGCCGTTCGATCCGGTGCTTATGCAACAGCGTCCGCGCGTCTTCGATCGGGACATCCATGGTCACAGTAACCACATCCCGCGTCATCAGGCTGCCAACCTGCTGATTGAGATCAGGCGCAAAGCGCATATCGCGATTGGTCACGATGCCGACCAGCTTGCCATTCTCAACAACCGGAATACCCGAAAAACCGGTTTGCTCTTTCAGGGCTTTAAGTTCTGCGAGGCTTGCTGAGGGCTCGATCGTGACGGGGTTCATGACCACGCCGCTTTCGTATTTTTTCACCTGCGTGACCTGCGCAGCCTGTTCCTCCACTGAGAAATTCCGATGGATGACGCCAATACCGCCAGCCTGGGCCATCGCAATGGCAAGCCTGGCTTCGGTGACAGTATCCATGGCTGCCGAGATCAGTGGGATGTTCAGACTGATCGCTTTTGTCAGCTGCGTAGATACATCAACTTCTGAAGGTGTGACCTCACTCGCGCCAGGCTGTAAAAGCACGTCGTCAAAGGTGATCGCTTGTCGGATATTCATGTGGGGAGCTCCCTTTTTGGCTCCCTAATTGAGTCACCGAGCGAGGGCAAGCCCCCATTTTGCGCCATCTACACGAACGCCCTCTAAGACCGACCGAATTACGATTTCGACCCCGCCGAGATCAACTCAGAAGACTATGCGTCGGAAGGATCAGGCGAGCCGGGCACTTCATCCGCTTGATCTGCCGGGCGTCCTGGGATTGCATACCCCCCCTTTAGCCAGCGCGACAGGTCAACATCGGCACAACGTTTCGAACAAAAGGGTTTGAATTCGGCGGCGACGGTACGGGTCTCGCAAACGGGACATTTTCTCTGGCTCATCTCGGTCTGAACTCGCTTTTGCCGTCACTACTCTTCGAAATCTGAACGCGGCCGCCAAGATGTGTCTCAAGCGAAGCTGCAAGATCTGATTTGCGCGACTGATACGCTGACCAGACTGCCCCGCCAAGAGTCAAAGTGTACAAGGCCATGGGCTCTGATTGCGCAGCACGTTGTATCTCTCGCAGCAAATCCAGCAATTCTGTCTCGGCCGGATTTTTCTGAATTTGTTCCGCCACTGGCATGAAGCGCCAAGGGATCGATGCCTCTAATAAACCAAGCGCCGACGGTTTGAGGACCTTCGCTTGCGGCACCGCATAGAGCTCAAATGCGGATCGGGCTGCTTGCCGAATTCGATCACTCGCGGCGTTGTTCAGTGGACCGACACAATCGAGCACGACCAGCCCCCCGAGGCCTCGAATGCTGATCTGCCGGGCCATCTCGATAATGGCCGCTTGATTGATTTTCAAAGCCCTCGCGCCGGCGCTCCCCGTACCCGTGCGACCCGCCGTATCAATATCGATGGCGAGAAGCGCGCGCGTTTGCTCAACGCTGAGCCGTCCGCCGCCGGTTAAAACGCTCGACGCCACGCGGATATCGGAAAATGCGGACTCGATCGCGATTGGGTCCTCTGTTCCTTCGAGCAACGCTGCCCCCGGAAATACGCTTAGCCAATGCTGAAGAGCGGATTGGGAGTCAATCGGCTTGTCGCTAATCGACACGCGCGCGAGTTTGTCTCCCCGTCTTTCGCTGCGAATTTCAACGGACAGGATGGCCCCTTCTGACAGCCCCTCTCTCGACTTAAGCCGTAGAAAGGCGTCTTCTCCACTGCGCAGTTCGACGAATCCACCTGAGAGTTCATCAGAAAAGGAACGAATGCGGGCCTGCGAAATTTCACCATATCTCGCACGCTCGCCCGCGCCGCCCCATCTCTGAACAAAGAGCGCGCTTGGACGCGCCTCTGCATCAACCAGTGCTGCTCTGAGTTCGCCAGGCGCGCTGTGTGTAATAAGCTTTGCGAACGGCGTTTTTGTCAGTCCGGCTGACAAGCACGGACCCCAACCACGGGAAGAACCGTTTGCCACCCCTCCACGTCTTTGAGGCGAATAAGGCCGTCATCAATTCTCTGACCATCGATCATAATCTCACCCGGCTCGAGGCTGAGATTGAGCTCACGCCCATCGAGCGCAAGATAACTTGTCCGCGTGTTAAACTGGCCGAATATGTCTCCGCCGGCACTTATCTGGGTTAGGGTCAACGGCTCTTCGCCCTGCGCAAAGGTCGCCTCACCGGACAGTGCTTTTGCAAAGAAAATGAATTTCGTTGTGTCGGTCTTGCTCCAAAGAAACAGAGCACACTCCCCAACAGCTACGGATTGCGGGCCAAGACCTGAGGACGGCACACTGTCGATCGCGGGTTTTTGCGCCAGCAGGATGGCCCGCTGTTCCGCCGGTGAGAGCTCCGGTGTGCTGCTGCACCCGGCAAGTCCGAAGGCGATGGCGATTGATACCGCGAGAGTCTTTTTCATCATTGAAGTCCTAAGGTTCTGCTTTGACGATAGACGAAGCGACCATTTTCTCGCTGGAATCCGACCTGCGTCAACGCGATCACGATTTGAGCGTCCTGAGTTTCAACCTGTGTGGTGAATTCAC
>JAYZAM010000218.1:0-5218 GCA_036339715.1 Pseudomonadota bacterium
TATACCGCTGGCCGGCGCTCAGGCCCGGCCCGCCATATTCTTCCGGCCAGTTTGCAACAAACCAGCCCTTCTCATCGAGCTTTCGCTGCCACTCGATAATCCCATCCTTATCGAGATAACCATTCTTGGACATCGCGTTTCGGGCTTTCAACTCGTCCGAATAGTTTTCCGCGATCCATTCGCGAACCTCTTTTTGGAACGCCAGATCGTCTTTCGTGAATGATAGATCCATGTCTCGCTCCTATTCGACGATATCGAACATTTCGATTTTCGGGGCCCCGGCCAGGCACGCGCCGATGCCGGGTTGAGCGGCTTTGAAATACTCGGTCTGGCCGTGCTCTTTGAGCGCGTCTCCGGACGCATATTGCTCCATAAAGATATAAGTCGTTTCCGACCCTTTCGCTTTGTAAAGCTGGTAGGTCAGGCAGCCTGGTTCATTGGCTTTTACTTTCGCCATGAGATCCTTGGCGACAGATTCAAACTGATCTTGCTTCCCATCCTGGATTTCGAGCGTTGCAACGACTCCAATCATGGCGGTCTCCTCACATTGTCTGTAACTCTGGCCATGACAGTATGCGGCTTGGCGCGAACCACAAGCCCTCCCGCCGGGAAAAGCGAACGCCGTCAAACACGCCACATGAGCAGGTTCAATTTTCTTATGCGAAGGCTTGAGCGGCGACGGCGTCGAACGCTTCGTCCAGAACTTCTAAGCCGGCTCCGGGTTTTGGCCCCTTCTCACTCAGGACGCGGCGCCATTGACGGGCACCGGGCATACCATTGAACAGGCCAAGCATATGACGGGTCATCGACGAGAGTCGCGTGCCCGCTTCAAGCTGTCCTTCGATATAGGGGCGATAATCTGCCACCGCCCCAAAAGGGCTAAGGATCATCGCGTCTTCGCTGAACAGCGCCTCGTCCACGGCGCCGAGCAGCGCCGGGGTTTGATAGGCCGCCCGCCCCAGCATGACCCCGTCAAAATCGATCAAGTGATTGGCACATTCCTGCAAAGTCTTGATGCCGCCATTCAGAACAATCGTGAGATCCGGCCGCGCCTGCTTCAGATCCCGCACCAGATCATAATCGAGCGGCGGAATCTCTCGGTTTTCTTTCGGACTCAGCCCTTTCAGCCAGGCTTTGCGCGCATGCACCGTGAACACCTGGCATCCCGCATCTGCAACCTGCTCAACAAACCCAAACAAGGTTTCGCGCGGCGGATCCTCATCGATCGCGATCCGACACTTGACCGTGACTGGAATGCTGACCGACTCGCGCATCGCGCTCACGCAGGCCGCAACGGTCGCCGGTTCGCGCATCAGACATGCGCCGAAAGCACCGGACTGAACGCGATCCGACGGACACCCGCAATTAATGTTCACCTCATCATAGCCGAAGGCTTCGGCAATCCGCGCTGCTTCGGCCATTTTATCTGGCTCATTGCCGCCCAATTGCAGCACAATCGGATGCTCTGGGTCCGAGAACCCAATCAACCGCTCACGATCACCGTGGATGACCGCATCGGCGGTTACCATTTCCGTCCACAAGAGCGCCCGCTTCGACAAGGTCCGATGAAACGCCCGGCAATGCCGGTCCGTCCAGTCCATCATAGGGGCGACAGAGAATCTGTAGTCCAGATTGTTGGGCATTTATTTTTGCACTCTTGAGACAGCAAACACGGACAAACACTCAAGATTGCGGTCCCTGACTGAAACGCAGGACGCATTTATGATTTGAGCTGGACCGGCCTGTAGCACGCCGGGCTCGATGTTGGAACGGGGTTAGGTGTCTGCGCGCAAAGAAGGGGACCGGCTTCCTGCCTGCCCCTCACAATTGCGCCACCTCCGCAACCATGAAGCTACGCGGCGCGGTGATTGTTTGTCAGTCTCTCAGACGAAATAGGCGGAACGATAGCGGCTTTCCGGATGCGCGCGCGCATGCAGCACAACGATTTCGAACCAATCAATCCAATCGAGGACCGTCGTTCCGCCAAATTTGTGCTCTGGTGGCAAGCTGAAGAAGAGTTTAATCAGAGCCATCATGTCCGCTTCTATTGTCGTCGCGTCGATGTAAACTGGCTTTGGAATATGAGCGTCATAGCCGTGAAACTCCCATTCCAATATTGAAATGGGAGGCACGTCAGTGTCCGTGGTGTCCACAAAATCCAAGATCGCCTCGGCGACGCGGCCCGGGCAGGTGATCAGATCTTCGCGCTCCGTGTCATCTGACAGAACGTAATAACTGCCCATCTCGCTCCGCCCCCAATCATGGCCTACCTCTTCCAATGCATCATTAGAGGCAGAAGCGCGAGAGGCAGTCGGGTGCTATGGTGAAAGTCTGTAACCGCCGGCTTCGGTTAGCAATAGGCGGGCATTTGCCGGATCAGGCTCAATCTTCTGGCGCAAACGATAGATATGAGTCTCCAGCGTGTGGGTCGTCACAGCCGCATTGTAGCCCCAAACTTCCGAGAGCAATTCTTCGCGCGCAACCGGTTTGCCACCGGCGCGATAGAGATATTTCAGAATATTGGTTTCTTTTTCCGTCAGGCGGATTTTGCGATCATCTTCCTTGACCAAGAGCTTCATGCTCGGTCGGAATTCATACGGCCCGACGTCGAAAGTCGCGTCTTCGCTTTGCTCAAAGCTACGCAAGTGAGCCCGCACCCGGGCGAGCAAAACGGAAAACTTGAACGGCTTGGTGACATAGTCATTTGCGCCGCTGTCCAATCCGAGAATGGTGTCCGCATCGCTATCCTGCCCTGTCAGCATGATGATCGGTGCGCGCACGCCGCGGGTCCGCATCAGCTTACAGGCTTCACGGCCATCCATATCCGGCATGTCAACGTCGAGCAGAATCAAATCTGTCCGTTCAGCTTCTGCCAATTTCACGCCCGTGGTCGCGTTTTCAGCCTGGATCACTGAAAACCCTTCATACAGGTCAAACTGCTCCGCGAGCGCCTCGCGCAGCTCATTGTCATCGTCCACCAGCAGGATGGTTTTTGTCACTGCCATGACTTTCTCCCTTGTCTTCTGGCCAGCAGATAGAGAATGAATTCAAAGACTTCATTACACGCTTCTTCAGCTGATGTCACAAAAAGGAGAGCGCTTCGTGAATGAAACAGACTTAATTGCAAGTGCGTCCGGCAAATTGCGGGCAAACGGCGCCGTGTTTGACTGCACGCTGGGGCGCAACGGGACGGTGAACGCTGACGAAAAACGCGAAGGCGATGGCGCGAGCCCGCTTGGGCGATGGCGCCTGAAACGCGTGTTTTACCGATCTGATCGGCTGCCACGACCGAAAACCGAGTTACCAACGGTTCCCTTGCGCCCTCAAGATGGATGGTGTGATGCCGAGGCGCATCCACTTTACAACCGACCGGTCACCCTGCCCTTTGCGGCCAGCCACGAAGCCCTGTGGCGCGACGATCATGCTTACGATCTGATCGTCGAACTCGCTCACAATGACGCGCCGGTCGTGCCGGGTATGGGCAGCGCCATCTTTATGCATGTGACGCATGATGATGGGCGCCCCACGGCTGGATGTGTCGCGCTTGCCGCTTCTGACCTTCTGGCGATCCTAGAGCATGCATCGACAGACACCTGTCTCGTAATCACACATTAAGGGCAGCTAGAATCGATAGCTCAATTCAACCCTGAAACGGCGTGGCCGGGCGGGGAGAACCAGATAGCTGCCTAAATCGTCGCCTGTTGCGCTCGTGAGATAAGTCTCATCGGTCAAATTCTCACCAGATACGGCGACCTCCCAGCCATTTCGCACGTGACCAAGCGACGCCCGCGCAGCCAGCGTACCATAGCCATCATATCGACCAAGGCCATAATTAATCTCGTCACCAAAACTGCTACGCGGTAGGATATCGTCCCGGTAGCTGTAAGACAATTGCGCGCTGCCACTCAGGTCCCGACCAAGATCAATTTCCTGACGCGCAAGTGCAAAGAAACTGAAAGACGGCGCAAAGTCTCGGGTCAGGCCCTCAACCGAATAAGGTTCTCCCGATTGGGTCAGATCTGTAAACGGGGAGTCGGTAATCTCCGCGTCTAACAGGCTGGCCGAAGCTTGAACCTGAAAACCGTCAATCTGCTCAGGCTGCCAGAAGACTTCAAATTCAGCACCAATATGTTCGGCATTGCCGATATTTGCGAGCTGCGTCACTGGCGCTTGCAGAACGCTATTGAAGACAGACGCATAGCCGATGGCATCCTGATAATCGTAATAATAGAGCGCACCATTTAGGATTAGATCATCCGCGGGCTGGCTTTTGAAACCGATCTCCGGGGCATCAACAATTTCGGCACTATAAGGACCGAGCTCGGGTTCGGTCGCCACGATCCCACCAAAGAAGCCGCCCGACTTGGAGCCTCGCGAATATTTGGCATAGCCCAAAAACGCTTCATTCGGTGTCCAGTTAAGTCCAATGTGGCCGGAAAAATTATCGTCTAGGCGCGTTCGCAGATCGACGCCGTCCAGTACTTCGGCGGTAAACCCGCCGAAATCCACGAAAGAAGTGTAGTCGTTGAAGTCTTTGTCCTCGTCGGTGTATCGCAACGAGCCATTGAGATTAATCTTGGCATTCAGATCATAACCCGCTTCACCATAAATGGCCCAGCTTTCGGTGACTTGCTCATACTCGGTTGCGAGCGCGAGAACTGTCGGGGTTCCGTCCGGAAACAGCGCCGCAAGCTCAGCCTGCGCGAAGAAATTGTCGCTGATATCGCCATAATTTTCCTGGTCGATCTTATCGCGCCCCCAAGCGACGCCGACAAGCCAGGAGAGGGACCGATCCTCTTTGGAGATCAGTCTCACCTCTTGCTGAACCTGCTCTATCTTGCTGCCGGTCGGCGCGCCTGAATGGGTTTGGAACAAAGCGAGCGGCGTTGCGTCAAAATCATAGGCCTGCTCGTAATCGAACTTCAGATAAGACGAAATCGACGTTAGGTCGGCAAAGCCGAGATCTGATTCAATCTGTAGATTTAAGCCCGTCCAGTCATTTTTGAGAGCATTGATCGGATTGGAGAGAACCGTCCTCCCATCACTCTCCTGATCAGACGGCAGCCGCGTATCACCTAGCAGATTGTGCAAACCGAAACAGTCCAAACCGCCCTGCCGGCCCGCCATAACAGGCGCGCAAAAATCGCCGAATTCGTCATAGACGCCAAGCCCGCGCCCAAGCGTCGTCTCTGATTGATCCCTGCCGAGATCCAGTTTT
>JAYZAM010000219.1:0-5590 GCA_036339715.1 Pseudomonadota bacterium
CCCGTCGTGTAAGCAATAAAGGACGTATAAGCCTTGGGGAGATTTTCCGAATGCGGTGGAAACTGGAATGTGGCGACTTTGGACGGGTTTTCAAAAACCAGCACATCCATTTGACCAACCTTCTGGACCGCGACGCCCTCAGTCGCCGATATCCAATCGCCCGCACGATAACTGGTCGGCGCCTGGCCAAAGACCAGAACGCTTTGCGGTTCTGTGAACTGATAGGTGACGTCAAACATGCCATCTGCACGTTCAATCAGCGTGATGGTGCCGTCATTTTTTGGTCCTGGATCGGGTTGGGTCTGGCAAGCTGAGAGCGCGAAAAGAAGGCTGCCGCTCGCGGCAAAGAAATAACGCAATAGTCTATGTCTCATGAATAGGTCCCGGACGTCCGTTCTGTAATAGCTATGAGTCCACAGCCAGCATGATTGCCCGGCAAACTCAAGCGCGCTGACGCGTGCCGCGCTATTTCGGGGGAAAACGCGTAGACTGTTCTTCCCTCGCTCTGATGATGGGCATACAGTCCGGAGCATTGGGTAAAGGAGTGATCATGATCCGCGCGCTTTTTTCTTTCATTCTGACCGCTTGCACCTTTTTCCTGGTGATTAGCCCTGTCGCGTTCCCGCAAGCCTATCAGGCCTTCGATCAGGGCCGAGAGGTGGCGGGTGTTGATGCCGTTTTGCCATTCAGGGATCGCATCGCCCCGGAAAATGCCATGACGCGGGATCGTTTGGAAAACCTTCTGCCCCGGCTCATGGACGAAACCGACATCGATATGTGGCTGGTGATCAACCGAGAATATGCAGAGGATCCGGTCTACTTCTCGCTCGTGCCGCAGCCCGCTTTTGCTGCTCGCCGTACGACCATTCTGGTCTTCCATAAGACTGATGATGCGTTTGAAATGCTGACGGTGAACCGATATCCGCTAGGCGCGCCCTACGTCGCCGCGTGGGAAGGAGGGGATCTTGATGAGCAGTGGCGGGCGCTCGCGGCGCTCATCGCTGAGAAAGACCCTAAACGGATCGGCATCAACGTGTCCTCGCACTGGCCCGTCGCGGATGGGCTGACACACGGCCTGCATCGCAAGCTGACATCCGTACTCTCCGATGATTTGCAGGATCGTTTGGTCAGTGCAGAAGACCTGGTAATCCGCTGGGTCGAAACACGCAGCGATACGGAAATGGAAGCTTATGGCCATATTGTCAGCCTCGCGCGTTCCGTAATCAGCGAAGCCTTCTCTTCGAAAGTCATTACACCGGGTGTGACCACCACAGATGATGTCGCGTGGTACATTCGGCAAAGGTTCGAAGACCTCAACTTGGCCCCCTGGTTCAATCCTTATGTCAACGTTCAGCGGCCTGGCCTTTCCTGCGAAGGTGACCAGCCCTTTTGCGGCATTGGCGGTACCATCCAGCGCGGCGATATCATCCATACAGATGTCGGAATCTGCTATCTCAAACTGTGCACGGATACGCAGGAAATGGGCTATATTGCGCATCTCGGCGAAAATGATGTTCCCGCCGGCTTAAAAGCGGCTATGGCGGTTGGGAACCGCTGGCAGGACCACCATACCGGCGCGTTTGCGACCGGAAAAACCGGAAATCAGGCGCTCGCAGATACGCGGGCACACTGTGATGCTGAAGACTATATCTGTTCTGTTTACACCCATCCACTTGGCTTCTTTGGGCACGCGCCAGGCCCGACAATCGGGATGTGGGACGATCAGGATGGAACCCCGATTCGCGGCGATTGGCAGATATATCCCGACACGTGCTACGCGATTGAAGGTAATGTGAAGGCGAAGGTGCCGGAATGGGGCGGCCAATATGCCCAGATAAAACTCGAACAAGATGCCTGTTTTGACGGGGAAACCGTGACTTATCTCGCCGGCCGTCAAACCACCTGGCATGTGGTTCGGTAGCGGTGCGCACAGGACCGAAAGCGCCGTCTCGGGTACTTGTATCCCGTCGACCTAGAGACTAGGTGGGCACCGGTTAGATAGGACCACGGTCCAGTCCAGAGCCAGTTCCCTTGACGGAACTTAAGGTCGGCGGATAGCTGACCGTCCTCGAACGCTCCAGCCTCTGTGCTGGAGCCATATAAGGATGATTGTGCCTGACTGTAAGGGCGTTTAAGCGGTCGCGAGCTTTTCGCCGAGTTCGCGCAAATAGGTCCACGTGTACAAACCATTGGCATGGCCGTCACTGAAGTGAATCCGTACGGCATATCGCCCAACCGGGTCAGCTTTCTCCACCCCGATATCGTCGCTGACAATTGGCGGAGGCGGTTTCGGACCATTACCATGACCCTGCACATCAGCGGATGGGCTCTCTAGGCGCAGATATTTATAAGGAAGTTCAAATCTGGCTTCGTCCTCATAGGTGACCGTCAAGCTTCGTTTGCTCTCTGAAAAGCGCAACTCTGTTGGCCAGGCTCTCTGGGTCATGATGGCGCCACCTCGAGGTCGCGCGCTTCGCTTTCGAGCAGGATTGGCAACCCGTCCCGGATCGGAAAGGCGAGTTTCGCCTTCTTCGAGATCAGCTCGCAAGCATCACGATCAAAGGTCAGCGGGCCACCGGTGACAGGGCAGATCAGTATTTCCAGAAGGCGGGGGCTGACGCCGCAAGGGCCAGGTTTAGGATCGGATTTTAACTCAGTCATTGTAAGGTCGAGCTGTCGTCGCCGGGCACGTCCATGTCAAGCAGAGTGATTAAAGTAATCGCACGATCGGTCAGCGTTTCCGCTTCGATTAGCGCTTGTTTTTCGACTGTCCCAAACGGACAGCCAGCGCATAACGCATTGATCAGTGTCTCCATTGGGGCATGCTCCACGTCTTCCCAATCGACCTCCATGGAATTGATCTGCGTGTAGCGTTTGAGGGAGTTGATCAGCATGAGACGCTCCGGGAGGTTTTTCTCCGGCGGAGCGATAAGATCATGCTCATAGGGCGCCCAGTCGGCGCAAACCTGCCGATAAGGAGTTTCAATCGAAAGCTCGGTTGCCACTTTGAAACGACATATCCCCGTCAGCGAAATCAGATACCGTCCATCATCTGTTTCCGAGTAAGAGGTAATGCGGCCCGCACAGCCGGTCGCGACAAGGCTCGGAGCGACCCGATCATCATTATTGGACTGGATCATGCCGATAATCCGGTTTCCCGACATCGCGTCGTCGATCATGTTGAGATAGCGCGGCTCGAATATATTCAGAGGCAAAGACCAGCGCGGAAATAGCAATACGCCAGACAAAGGAAACACTGGAATTGTGTCCGGCAGATCAGAGAGGCTGCGATATGTATCTTGTGGCACGCTAGCTCCTATAACTCCCACCTTATAGTATAGATGGGGTGATCTGGCCGCGTGGCTAGGGTTCTAAGCAAACATTAGGGAGCCGAGCCGCCGCCGTCCGTCGACTGTGATCGGATCCTTGGGGCCTGCAGCTTCGAATATTTCCAAAAGTTTGGCCTTTGCCTTACCGTCTTCCCACTCCAGATCGGACTGCAAAATTGTCAGCAAATGATCGGCAGCGTCTTTGTTCTTGCCTTGGCCGATCAGCTGTTCTGCGAGATCAAAGCGGGCAGCGTGATCGCCCGGGTTGGCCGCCACCGCTTCGCGCGCCTGCGCCAGCGTTTCATCCAGCGGCGCTTCAGCCATCAGCTCGAGCGCGGTGCGAACAGATTTAACCGCAGCATCATTGATCTTGCTTTCCGGCACCATATCCAAAATTTGCCGCGCGCGATCATGATCGCCATTGGCGAGATAGCAGCGTGCAAGACCGGCGATCGCGGTGGGGTTTTCGGGATCGGCTTCCATAACCGCGCCGTAAAGTTGCGCGGCGGTGCCAATATCGCCGCCTTGGGCAGCTGCTTCTGCTTGTTCCAGTGCGTCCTGAAGTTGTTTTGCGCCATCCGTTCCGCCGAGAATGGATTCAATAAACTGGCGCACCTGGCTTTCAGGTAAGGCCCCCTGAAACCCGTTGACCGGCCGACCCTTGTCAAACGCAAACACAGAGGGGATTGACCGCACACCCATTTGTCCGGCAACGCCTGGATGTTCTTCCGTGTTGATTTTGACGAGCTTCACTTTGCCGTTCTGTTCATTCACGACTTTTTCCAAAGTCGGCGTGAGCGTGCGGCACGGACCGCACCAAGGCGCCCAGAAATCCACCAGTACCGGTTGGTTGTTTGAGGCTTCCACCACATCCGCCATGAAGGCCTGGTCTGAGGATTCTTTGATATGGGGTGATGCGGCTGCGTCTGACATGAGCTACGATCTCCGTACGATTTGGCAGCCGCCTATGTGGGCGTTGTTTCCCGTCTGCGCAAGCTGCAGCTGCTAAAGCCTTGTCGGGCCTTAGCTGTCTTTTCCGGCGCCCCAGACTGCGGCCACACGTTTGTCGCGACCACATCCAACCCGATAGAGCTTATAGCGTGCTGGATTTTTCTGATAATAATTCTGGTGATAGTCTTCAGCATTGTAAAAACTGGTTTCATCCAGAATCCGAGTGACAATCGGGGCGGGGAGGATGCCGGCTTGGTCTATTGCGCTGAACTGCGCCTCAACTTCGGCGCGTTCTTCTTCGGTTTCAACGAAGACAGCGGTACGATAGGAGTTGCCACGATCGCAGAACTGACCGCCATCATCGGTAGGGTCGATATGACGAAGGAAATAATCCACGAGCTCACCATACTGGACTTTTGACGAGTCATAAACGACGCGGACCGCTTCAAGATGCCCTTGCTTTGTGTGCGTCTTGTAAGTCGGGTTGGTACTGTTGCCGCCAATATAACCGGACACTGTTTCGAGCACGCCATCGACTTTGTCGAAATCGCTCTCGACGCACCAGAAACAACCGCCCGCAAAAATCGCGGTCTCGAGGTTGGCGTTCGCCGCAGAAATGCTTGGGCGGTCTTCTGCCCCGGCGCTCATCACGAATGTTGCCAGAGCGGCAAGCCCGCCCGCGAAAAGGCTAATCGAAAGCGGATGTGTCAGTTTCATTGGAAAAGTCCGAAATGAGCTCTTGGGGTTCGAGGCATATGACGCCTGTAAGTTGCGATTGCTAGATCAGATTTCACAGGTCACGGCGATTTGTTCTGCCGTGATCGGATTCTGGTCTATCCGGCAAGTCTTTCAATTTCGGCATCGGAGAGTTCGGAATTGTCATAGACGTTCGCGACATCGTCGAGATCGTCCAGCACATCCAGCAATCTCATCAGCTTTTCAGCGTCGTCGCCTTCAATCGGCACCGTGTTTTGCGGTTTCCAGATCAGCTTCGTAGATTTCGCTTCGACCTCACCGAACTGGCCTTCGAGGGCCGCGGCCACTTCTGACAATTCTTCGCGTTCAGTGTAGATATAATGCCCGCTTTCATCGCTTTCGACGTCGCTCGCCCCGGCTTCGAGCGCGGCTTCCATGATCGCGTCTTCGTCGCCAGCTTCTGGCGGGAATTGAATTTCGCCGACATTTTCGAAACCAAAAGACACCGAGCCGGTTTCCCCAAGATTGCCGCCATTCTTTGAAAACGCGGTCCGAATCTCGCTGGCCGCCCGATTTTTATTATCGGTCGAAGCTTCGACAATCACACCGACACC
>JAYZAM010000220.1:0-6591 GCA_036339715.1 Pseudomonadota bacterium
ACCACGACATCGGTCGCGTCGATGACGATCCATTTGTTCTCAACGTCGGCAGGTGCGTTATAAGTTTTCATTGCTCCGCCGGAGCCTCTCATTCGGAGTTATTGGATAATGTTCAAGCGCCCGCATCTACGCGCCGCGAAAGGCCTTGTCAACGCGCCTTCCGCCTTGATCCTGCTTTTCCTTGCCACAGCCTGTAGCCAGGGGGAAGACTCAGGGGTTACGGATCCCCCGGAGGCCACCGTAGGCATTGAAGAATCGACCGAACCAGAGGGGCTGATCTTACCCGCTGTCTGGCAAACAAATGATCTTGGAACGCCGATCGCAAACATTGGTGTCGCGGGCGCCTTAGGGTCCACAGTTGCGGTGGTCTATGAAGATGGCGGATTGCAATTCCTCGACCTCGAGGGCGAACGCGTCACCGACAAAGCCGATATTGGTGTCTCACACGTCGCTGATGGGCGCTTCCTGCAACTCCAGGGCACACCTGTGACGGTGTTTCCAGGCATCACAGAGAGCGGAGACTTGTCTCTATATATTCACGGCGGTGCGTTGACCGAGCCCCTGCCCTATCCACTCGACGCCGGCACGGACGACTTAATCGAAGGCCTGTGCAGCGCGGCGCCCACGTTTGATCGTGACGGGGTCCTGCGCATCGGCTTCTGGACACAGGGCGATAGACGCGTGCTTCAGCGGGGACGGTTGGTCGAGGCTGGCGACAATCTGGTTCTGTTGCTGGATGAGCCGGCCCGGGCCGCCGATGACATCACCGCCTGTGTCCTCACCGACTCTGAAGATGTTGCGTATTCTGCGCCGGTCATTGCAGCAACGGAGCTTTCCAATCGCAGCAAGACTTATCGGTTTTTGCTGGATGATCTCGGCGGCTACACCCTGGTCACGGGCGATGGAGACGTGGTCCCGTTCGAAGTGCTGGATGGCATCACGGTGCGCCCACCGGACCGCCCCGTTGATATGGCCGGAACCGGCGATGCGCGCGGCGGCGGATATCCTGGCGGCGTGATTGTGATCGGCGGTCAGGCGAGCACGGGGGCGCACACGGTGACCTATATCGATCCAGGTAAAGTTACGCTTGAGCCGTTTGGGTTTTCTGCGCCGCCGTCGCCTGAGTAGACCAGACAATCCAGATCCCTGCCAGCATGACTAGGACGCCCAGGCCTTGGTGAACCAATGCAATTGGCAAGGGTGCGCCATTGATCAGGGTTAGGATTCCCCAAAGGGCTTGCGCGGTTACAAGGCCAGCAATGGCCATGAACGGGACTTTTAGATCCGTCCCGCGCGCCCGGAACGCTGAATAGAGCGCCAAAGCCCAAAGCAGATAGGCCCCGAATCGATGATTGAACTGCGTCGCCGCGCGCCCCTCAAACAGGCTCCGCACGCCAAGCTCATTGTCGATATAGTGCGAGGGCACCAACTCCCCCGCCATGAGCGGCCAGTCCGTATAGCTACGCCCGGCATCGAGCCCTGCAACGAGCGCCCCAGTCAGCATTTGCACGCTGGTCAGCGCCAATAGGGCCAGAGCCAATCCCCGGAAGACACCATCGGCGGACCTGCGCTTGCGTTCGCTGAGATCGAGCCAGAACCAGATGGTGATGGCGATGATCAAGAGCGCGAGACCGAAATGGGTCATTAGACGATACGGTGCGACGTCCAGACGATCCGTCTCGCCAATACCGCTCGCCACCATCCACCAGCCGATAAAGCCTTGCAGACCGCCTAGCGAAATCAGCACCCCTAGGCGCACAGCCCAGGTTTTCGACAGCCAGCGCATGGCCGCAAACCAGACAAAACCGCCAATCGCAACCAGACCAATCAAGCGGCCGAACAATCGGTGTCCCCATTCCCACCAATAGATGAATTGGAATTCGGACATGGTCATATTGTAGTTCTGCTGCTGGAACTCTGCTGTGGCTTTATATTTCTCAAACTCGCTGAGCCATGCCGCTTCGCTCAGGGGCGGCAGCGCCCCTTTGATCGGTGCCCATTCGGTGATCGAAAGCCCGGAATCGGTGAGGCGCGTCGCGCCGCCGATCAGGATCATGGCATACACCATAAGCGCGATGACAATCAGCCAGCGTTGAATCCAGCGTGCGGCGACAGGTGAAGTTGCGTCAGGCATAATGCGCTCTATTTGAAGCTCTGACCCCGAACAGCAATCGGCCACACGGTCGCAGGATCAAGGAAATTACAGTTCATGCCGCAATCACAGCGTCGAATCGTAGCCAGCATCATCATTCTGGCCTTCCTTGGACTTTGGATCTGGGGGGCCGCCACGCTCGGAACCATGCTGGCCACCGCTCCGAAATGGGCGACGCTAATCTATTATATTGTTGCTGGCATCGGCTGGGCGGTCCCGCTCAAACCGGTCCTGTCCTGGATGAACTCCGTTCCGGAAGACTAGGCCTTCGCCGTTTCGCGGTCGCGGCGGCGTTGGTTCTTGCCCGGACGTTTGCGTGAGCGCATTTTGGTCTTGGACACTGGCGCGCCCCCTTGGCCGCCGCGTTGCCCCTGTCGTGAACGACCGGACCCTCGTGACGGGCCTTTTGGTTTGCGCACGCGGACATTCGGATCAGGCGTCGGCAACACGGAGGCTTCAAAACCTTCGGGCGCAGGCAGAACCTCAACTTCAACGCGTGTGATCTTTTCGACCTCGCGCAGATAATAAAGCTCATCCTCAGCCACGAGAGAGATTGAAACCCCTTCTTTTCCAGCACGTGCGGTGCGGCCAATCCGATGCACATATTGCTCTGGCACATTCGGCATCTCGAAATTGATCACGTGCGAAATGCCATCAATATCAATCCCGCGTGCGGCGATGTCTGTGGCGACGAGAATTCGGCAGTCGCCATTTTTGAATGCGGCCAATGCTTTCAAACGTTGCGATTGCGTTTTGTTGCCGTGGATCGCGAGCGCGGGATAGTTTTTCGCCATCAGCTTGCGCACAACTTTGTCCGCCCCATGCTTGGTGCGGGTAAAGACCAGCGCGCGATCGAGATCCGGATCGTCCAGCAGCTTACCGAGCAAAGCGAGCTTGTTCGGTGTTGAGACGTGAATGACACCTTGGGTCACCCGCTCCGCTGTCGTGCTCTCCGGCGCGACGGAGACCTGCACAGGATCTTTCAGGTACTTCTGCGCCAGATCAGAGATGTCTTTCGGCATGGTCGCCGAGAAGAGCAATGTCTGGCGCTGCTTTGGCACATAAGCGATGATCTTTCGCAGATCATGGATGAACCCCATGTCGAGCATCTGGTCTGCCTCATCGAGGATCAGCACTTCGACATCGCTTAACTGAACCGCGCCTTGGCCGACAAGATCAAGCAGACGACCAGGCGTTGCGACCAGCACGTGGCATCCTCGCTCTAGGGCTCTGATCTGCTTGTTGATTTTAACGCCGCCAAAGACCGTTTGGGTCACGCAATCCATGTATTTGGAATAGGTCTGGAAACTCTCAGCGATTTGCCCTGCCAGTTCACGCGTCGGCGCAAGGACAAGAACTTTCGTGCTTTTCGGCTGTCGGTTCTCGCCTTTTTTGATCAGGAAATCGAGCGTTGGCAGCGCGAATGCAGCGGTCTTACCCGTGCCGGTCTGGGCGATGCCCAAAAGGTCACGCCGGTCCAGCAAATGCGGAATCGCCTGCAACTGAATCGGGGTTGGAGTTTCGTAGCCTTCCGCCGTTACGGCTTTCAGCACCTGTCTATGCAGGTTTAGGTCAGTAAATGTGGTCACGCAGTCTCTTTCATCAGGTCGCGATTGTGAACGACCTGCGTGAAAACGGACGTTCTGGGATAAATTTGCCTGAAGGCGCCAGCTCAACTGTGATCAGGTCTAAGTGCGATCCACGCTGCCAACGCCATGCACGAAATCCCGTGCTACGACGGGCGCCACATGATAGTGATTGCCTTAAAGGTCAATGAACGCGACGCAGAAGACTCTGTATTCTGCGTTACTCGTCGTCTTGGATCTTGCGCGCTTCCTTGCGCAGGCGCGCGAACATTTCGGTGACGTCCTCATCCTGCTTTTCCGCCGCCTCGTCCTCACCCGAAAGCGCTTCGAGGGTCAGTTCATCTTCCTCGTTGATCACGGGTTCTTCTTCGAAAGGATCCTCTGGCTCTGCGTCCTCCACGGGCGCAGGGGCCGCAGTCTTGGTCTCTTTCACGTCGCGCTCAAGGCTTGCACCCTCAAACGTTCCGATAATTGTCTCTGATCCAACTAGAGTCTGACCTGGCACCGGAATGACATCCACCGTGCTGGGAATATAAAGATCGTACCAGCCGCCAAGGCGGAGCGTGCCGATACCCCGTCCCAAACGCACCGCATCGCCGGACTCCTTATCGACTTCGAGACGTGGCCCAAACCCACCCGTTGCATAGCGCAGGCCCAAGGCGCGCGCGCCGCTTTCGAGCGCGACATATGCGACAGCTAAACCCGGGCGATCAGGCTTCATGGCGGCAAAGGCTGCCGGATCACCGGTTTCGCGAATGACATGATCAATCGCGCCATCCATTGGCGCATAAATGCCGTTTGTTTTGGTCGGACCGACAGACACACGGATCCGCGTCCAGTCAGCACCTTCAAGACGTAGCTCGTCTGGCGGTGTCGCGCCGCCGACGGATACGATCAGGCCATCTGTCGGCGCGACAATCAGGCCCTCGGCTTCCGGCGGTGTCCGTTCCGCGGTTCGCGTCGCAAGCAGAATGACCACCGCGCCAATAAACCCGATCCAAAACAGAGGGGCCCAGAGAAATCCGAGCAGAATTCCGACCAACCAGGCCGCGAGCCCGCCAACATAGCCTTCCAGATCAAACCCGCTGCGGAGCCAAGGGAAACTCTGGCGACTGAAATCACTCTCAGACATTGGATCTCATCTCCTATTCGGCGGCGACCGCAAGGGCATCACGTTTCGCCTGACGCGCCCACATATCGGCATATTCGCCCTTCTCTGCCAAGAGGGCGTCATGCGTCCCACGCTCAATCACCTGCCCTGCTTTTAGCACAACAATTTCGTCGGCATTCTGAACCGTTGAAAGACGGTGTGCGACCATCAGCGTCGTGCGCCCTTTAGAAGCCTCATCCAATGCATCCTGCACGGCAGCCTCGGTTGCACTATCAAGCGCAGACGTCGCTTCATCCAGCACCAGAATGGCCGGGTTCGCAAGAATGACGCGGGCAATCCCAACCCGTTGCTTTTCGCCGCCGGAGAGTTTCAGGCCGCGTTCCCCAACTTTCGTCTCCCAGCCATCTGGCAGAGACTCAATAAAGTCGAGCAATTGGGCTCGCCGCGCCGCATCGCGCAGCTCGTCCATGCTAGCGTCCGGCTTGGCATAGCCAATATTGGATTTGATCGTTTCATTGAACAGCACCACGTCCTGTGGAACCAGGCCCAGCGCCTGACGCAAGCTCTCCTGAGTCACATCACGCACATCCTGCCCATCGACCAGTACACGTCCACCCAGGACATCATAAAAGCGGAACAACAGTTTCAAGAGGGTCGATTTACCCGCGCCCGATGTGCCAACAAAAGCGATCTTCTTGCCCGCTTCTAGCTCGAAACTCACGTCTTGAACGCCGACTGCGCGGGCATCATGCGTGAAGCTGACCTTATCGAAAACGACATCGCCTTTCGGCGCGCTCAGGATTTTCGCGTCAGGCTTGTCCGAAACTTCGGCCTTCATGCCGAGCAGACCGTAGAGTTTCTCTAGGTCCACCGCACCCTGCTTAATCTCGCGCCACGCCCAGCCCAAGATGTTCAGGGGTGCGTAAAGCGACAGGAACAGCCCCTGCACCGCAAAGATTCCGCCAATCTCCATCGAGCCTTGCGAGACGTTCCACGCCGACAAGGTGAGCGCGGCTAACATACCCAAACCCATGACGGTCGCTTGCGTTCCGTTGAGCACATACATGCTGCGCACCGCATCAACATAGCGAAGATTATAGTTCCGCATGGCGTCGTTAAAGCGCCCGGTTTCGCGTTTTTCTGCCGCAAATGATTTTACGGTTTCAAAGTTCGACAAGATATCGACTGAAATCCCGCGAAACTTTGTGTCAGCCTCATTCATTTTACGGCGCTGGCGAACCCGCCACTCGGTGATGATCACCGTAGATACGGCGTAAATGGCGATCGTCGCGACCGCGATTAAAGCCAGAAATACGTCGTAAGCCACAGCGAGTGCTATTGCTGCCAAAATCAGACGTACAAAGGTCGGCCCGATATTGAATGCCAAGAAGCGGATCAGATAATCGATTGCCCCCGCCCCTCTTTCGATCACGCGGTTAAGAGCCCCAGAGCGCCGGGTCTGGTGAAACCCGAGCGAAAGGCTTTGCGCATGCCCAAATGCATCGACACAGATCGTGCGTTGAGCATCCTGGCTGACCGGAGAAAACAGCCAATCCCTTAGCTGAGGCATGACGCGAGCCAATAATTGAACGCCGAGCGCGGCTGCCAGCATCATCGCAGCTGGACCAAATCCGGGCGTTACGCCCTGATCATTCTCCACCAGCTGATTGATCGCAAGACCAAGTAATATCGGAGCTGCAACCTCCAACACGGCCGCACCGAGGGTGAGCAGAATGGCGATA
>JAYZAM010000221.1:0-3452 GCA_036339715.1 Pseudomonadota bacterium
CGACCGCCCAAGCATGATTGGTCGCGCGCTGCACGACAACGTCACCAGGACCGATAACCGTTTCCTCATTGTCCAGGATCAGCCGCACGCGCCCTTTTACGAGAAAGATCGCGTCCAGCGTGTGGGTGGTGTGCATGGCTGGATGCTTGGTCGTATCGGGTTGGTGATCACCCGCACCGATGGCAATGAAGGCCTGACGGGTCAGATCAGCAATGGTTTCAGGCGGAGCGCCTTCCGGAGACACACCGGTCGTAAACCAGCGAATCTTCACCTTGCCTTCGTCCGGTGAAAGGATCGGAGTCCCAGCCGCTTTGTCCTCGCAGACCACCGGGTTCAGCGGGCCGCCTGCATCATCGTGCCAGATCTCATGCAGCCCTCCAATATCCCCCATCCGATATTCGTCCGCCGGGCCGCCATCGATCATGATGTGGGATTTGCCGTCCGCATCATTCGCGGTCACGATACGCCGCAAGCCTGATACCAATTCATCCATCTTACTCATTGCCCATTCTCCTGTCTGAATTGGAGTAAGGCATATTTTTGGGATGATCGCGAGCAGGGTTGACGTGAGGCCGCAATATTTTCTATGCGGTCCTCTCAACGGAGACTTTATGTTTAGCCTGTCAGAGACCCGGTAAAGGCCCCACACGCAAAATCGCGAACGGGGCCCGGAAACAGACCACAACCCTGCTTCCAATGTGGAGCAGCCTGTTTCAATGCGCAAAAAGACTGCGCCAACCGGAAACTCAAAAAAATGGATATTTCACGCGCCGAACAGCGCATCCTTCACTTGCTCGCGCAAGGCGGGCGGATCGAAATTGAACGCGGCGAACATCGCAAAATAGAACGTGTTACCTGCATCAACCGAGAAGGTTGGCGCGCACCGGGTCTTGATCTTGTGCTGTTCCGCAAGCTCAAGCGCCGCAGAGCCATCGCTTCGAAAGGCGGCCAGCCGTATCGGATTACGCGACGCGGTCTGGAACTGGTGCGCTCAGAATTCGACAATCGTTAGCGATACGGGAGAGGCACAAAATCGTGACTCTCCCGTCACACTCTCGAACCTAGACTGCAATTGAGACAAAAAAGCCGCTTCCCTTGTCTGAGAACGAGTCTTAACTGCTTAGTAACGCGATACACCCGCATAATAAATCCAAGCACGACCCGGAGGCCTCAGAATGATCCCTCGCTCCATTGCGATCCCGAAAAACTGGACGACTTTCAATTTTGCCAGTTTCTTCTCGGCCTTTTTGTACCCAGCCTTGGGCCTGGCCATGTTGATCACGATGATTGTGTTGGGACTGGCTTTGTCTGGCCTAACTTTGCGCTGGTATTATCTGCCGCTCGGAATTGGCGTCGTGTTGCTGTCAATTTTCGTATGCAATGCCGGCATCGGACCACTGCACCGGATTATGCAGCACAAAGCCGGTGACCTGCGCGCGCCGGGACAGGTCCTCACTATGATCAACCTAATGATTGCCATGCAGGGGACGGTGCGTGATTGGGTGAATTATCACAGTCAGCACCACCGCTTCTCCGATAAGCCTGGCGATCCTCACAATCCGTTTGAGTCTAAAAGATGGGCTTGGGTTGGCTGGATCATCTGGCGGGATGCCAAGGACATGATGCGACCGATGCCTCTTTGGCTCAAGAAACACCCGATCATCACCTGGATGGACGAGTTTTACAATTCGATCTCACTCGTCCTGCACCTGTTTATTCCTGCAGCCATCTATCTGATCGTCTGGGCGGCTGGCGGGTCGCTCATTCTAACCGCGATCTGTCATGCCTGTTTCGTGATCGGCCGGGCCATTCAGTTCCATGCGACCGTTTACGGAATCAATGTACTGGGCCATTTGCCGACGCCGAAATGGGCGGACCATTTGATCGGCTTGCTCACTGGCGGTGAGGCGTTTCATGATCACCACCATGAAGAGCCACAAAGCGCCTTGCATCGTCCACGCAAGGGCGTTTGGAACCGAATTGTTGATTACAATGGCACCATTCTCCTGGTGTACGAAAAGCTGGGTTGGGTCAAAAACCTGAAAATCGCGCCTCAATTCGCGTAAGCGGCAAAAAGTCTGAAAAAATTTATCGCCGGCAGGATTTGGTTCTGCCGGCGATATTGTCTGGGAGTGTCACTCAGATCGCCCTTTTGGCGTAAAATCAAGAAATCTGATCCATTTCGGAACAGCTTTGCAAACAGGCTCCTAATAAGCTTTCCGGGCTTGTTTTTAATTTTGCGGAAAATTGCTCAATCGACCTGAAACCGACCTTAAGGCCCGCGGTGTATAAGACGTCATAGCTGCAGAAGCGGCTGGTTTAACCGTATGAAAGTGGTTGGAAAAATGACGCAGAACGCTCCATCTCTAAGCGTGCGGGGGCCCGATGGGCGCCCGCTCACACTCGCAGACCTCCCAAAACCGGGGATTTCCCGCTGGGTCACACGCCGCAAGGCAGAAGTTGTCGCCGCAGTTTCCGGTGGCCTTCTCTCAGAAGAAGAAGCGCTGCGCCGCTATGATCTCTCTGAAGAGGAATTCTCTGGCTGGCGCTCTCTTTACTCTAAGCATGGCCGCAAAGGCCTGCGCACCACTCGCGTTCAGCAATACCGCTAAGCGAAAGGAAAGGGTGTCTCAACAAGAGATCGCCCGGTCATCCTGATCGTTAAAGCGCCGTTTACGACGCCGCTCGTATAGACATACGAGAATACCCGCTTCTGCGTCGGGTAGAGGTGTTGAGCATGAGCGCGAAAGACCGAACGCCGAACACGCGTCTTCTGGCCCTCGCCGCTTTAATCATAGCGGCGGGGCTTTTGGCCTTGCGGGCTTATGATGTGTTCGGCGCGCAGACCTCTGAATCCGTCGGCAGTCCAATTGAACGCCAACTGACCTATTTATTGGAACCCGTCACAGGTAATGACCGCGTTCGCGTTTCGGTTAGCGAGGAAAGCCCTCGGCAGGTTCTGATCATGGTCGATGGCAAAGTGGCCAGTGATTTGCGCCCATTGCGCGCGCGGGTCGAGGACGTTTTGATTGCCTCAATCGCCTTTGATCCTGAAACCGATTCACTCAAGCTGTCCCAGTTTCCCTTTGCGCCTGGCGTTGGCGGAACGCTGACTTCGATGCAAATCGCGGAAATGTCTGGGCTTAGTCTTCTGACTCTGACCTTGTTAGGCATTCTGTTTGGCTCAAATCGTTCACGCACCAATGACCAGGGTCGCACTGAGTCTTCGATCAGCGCTTCTGAGACCCGACGCGCCGCGCCGCTACAAATGCCGGTGGCATATTCGGAGGCCGACCTGACATCCGCGGGCAAACTCGCCGAAACCAAACCAAACGAGACCGCGTCGCTTGTGCGCGGCTGGTTGTCTTATGCGGAGGACTAGATGAGTGTTCCGGTGAAGACCTCCCTCGCCCCATCGCACGGTGGATTGGTTCGCAGCGCCCTCTTAATGC
>JAYZAM010000222.1:0-4345 GCA_036339715.1 Pseudomonadota bacterium
CGTATAGGACAGAACCGGACCCTCAGATGAGGCCGGAGGGGTTGGGGCATCAGCGGGTGAGCAGGCGGTGATCAGGCCGATTAAAGCCGGTGCTGCAAGAAGTCGAAACATGGAAAGCTCCTTTTGAAAACGCATCATCGCCGCATAGGGCTGGATCAAACCTGCCAGAAGCCCACAACACGTCGCACCTCTTCTATAATAGGGGTCGCGACCGCATTGGCTTTCTCAGCACCTTTTGCCAGCGCAGCGTCAATCTCGGTTGGGTCGTCCAATAGCCGACGCATCTCCTGCGTGATCGGCGAGAGTTTCTCAACGGCAAGCTCGGCCAGCGCGGGTTTAAATCTTCCAAAGCCGGCGCCGCCAAAATCATCCAGAACCGCTTCATCGCTGATCCCCGCCAGAGCGGCATAAATGCCAACAAGATTGGCCACTTCCGGGCGGCCTTCCATCTGCTCCACCGTTTCGGGCATATCGCCGAGTGTGTCCGTCTTGGCTTTCTTGATCTTCTTGGCGATCGTATCGGTATCGTCGATCAGATTGATCCGAGAGGTTTCGGCGGGGTCGGACTTGGACATTTTCTTGGTGCCGTCTTTCAGGCTCATTATCCGCGCGCCCGGGCCTTCGATCAGTCCTTCCGGTAGCGGGAAAAAGCCAGGCACATCATATTGTTGGTTGAACCTGGCAGCGATGTTCCGGCTGAGTTCAAGATGCTGTTTTTGATCCTCGCCCACCGGGACGTGTGTCGCCTTATAAACCAGAATATCTGCAGCTTGCAGCACAGGATAGTCGAACAGACCAACGCTGGCGCGCTCGGAATCCTTGCCTGACTTATCCTTGAACTGGGTCATTTTCTCGAGCCAGCCCATGCGTGCCACGCAATTGAAAATCCATGTCAGCTCTGTGTGCGCGCGCACAGCAGATTGGACAAAAATCGTCGACGTATCCGGATTGAGGCCTGCGGCCATCATTGCTGCCGCGATTTGCCGTGTCTGGTTTGCCAGCGCCCCTTTCGGTTGTGGCATCGTGATCGCGTGCAAATCGACGACACAATAAATGCCTTCCCAACCTGCCTCCTGAAGATCAGCGAACTTTTTCAGTGCGCCCAAATAATTGCCGAGGTGAAGGTTCCCCGTCGGTTGAATGCCGGAGAAGATGCGTTGCGGGCCGGAATAGGTCACTTGCTCTGTCATGGCAGCGGGGTTTAGCGGTTTTTGGCGATGTGGCTAGGGGGCAAATCAACCAGCATTGCGTCGGATCATGCCTTTCAGGTCGCTGACCCGAATGGCCCCGAACAGCAGGGCGGCGACCGCATAGGCGATCGCCCCAAGCGTGATAAAGCATAACACTTGGACGAAAGTGCCATATGGGACCCAACTCTCGATCTGCGCGCGCCGCGCCATCAATCCGTAAAGCACGGCCCCCATGGCCAGGCTGGCCAGCATCGTTGACACCAGGCGCGAAATCAGCCGCGGGCCCGGTTGATACCAGCCTCGCGTCTGCAATCCAAAGAATAGCAGCGCTGCATTCACCCACGCGGCAATGCTGGTGGCGATGGCCAGCCCGGGAAATCCGGCCCATCCCATAGATCTGAACCAAAGAAACAGCCCGGCACCAAGAGCCGTGTTGAGGGCGACGGTAAGCAGCACAAAGCGCATCGGTGTTTTGGTGTCTTCGCGCGCAAAGAATCCTGGGGCCAGGACTTTGATCAAGACAAAGGCGGGGACGCCCCAGCCATAATGCACCAGGGCCAACCCGGCTTGTTGGGCGTCATTCAACGTGAACGCGCCGCGCGCGTAGAGCCCTTCAATCAGATAAGTGGGAGCGACCATAAGGGCGATCGCCGCAGGGAGGGTCAACGCCATTGCCAAGCCAATGCCGTCATCCATCAGCGTATTCGCTGATCTTGTATCCTCCGACCGAGCGGCGCGCGCGAGTCGCGGCAAGATCGCCACGCCAACGGCCACGCCGACAATTCCGAGCGGCAGTTGATACAGCCGGTCGGCAAAGAACAACCACGACTTCGCGCCCTGTTCGAAGCTCGCAAGCGCTTGGCTGACCAGAATGTTGATTTGGGTTCCACTCGCCGCGATCGTCCCGGGGATCGCGAGCGCGATGACCTTTTTCACCGCTGGCGTTAGTTTCGGCCAACCGAGGGAGAGGGATACAGATTGTCGCCGGACGCCCCACCAGAGCAACGCGGCTTGCGCTACCCCGGCCAGAGACACCGCGATCGAGGCAAGAAAGGCGGTATGCCGCGGATCGTCTCCGAGAAGCGCCGCAGAAATCAGAAACAGATTTAGCAAGGTTGGCGCACCGGCGGACAAAACGAAACGGCCTGCGGAATTTAGAACGCCCGATAGAAGCGCGGCGAGGGCCATACAAGCCAGATAGGGCATTGTGATCTGCGTCAGCAGAATGGCGAGCTGAAAGCTTTCGCTGCTTTCCTCGTAGCCGCCATGGATGATTTTCATAATCCAGGGCATGGCGAGCTGTGCCAAAATCACCAGAGCTGCCGTCGCCGCAAACAGGCCGCGCATGGTTTGTTTGGCAATTTCGGCGGCGGCTTCAGGGCCTTCCGCTTCGAGCGTGCGCGCATAAGCGGGGACAAAAGCCTGGGCGAAGGCGCCTTCGGCGAAAATACGGCGAAACAGATTGGGAAACATCAGTGCCGTGACGAACGCGTCTCCGACGGGACCAGCGCCAACTTTCGCTGCGATCAGAACGTCCCTCACAAAGCCCAGAATCCGGCTGCCAAGGGTGAGCGAGGATTGCGTGAGCGTGTTGCGCAGGAGACTCATGGACGGGGCCTGATCAGAAACTGTCGGCCGCGCTGGCCCGTTTGAGTTTGCGGGCTGGGGTGCGCGGTCCATCTGGTTCCTCGCGACCAAGCGCGGCGAGGAGTTGATCACGCAGTGACGATTTCATGTCCGCGTCAAATCCTTCGGGGAGCTTGACATAGAATGCATCAAAGACCCGTTCGCCATAAGATCCGACGTGGGCTGAGACGATCGATATTCCGGCATCCGCGAGCACGGTGCTAACATCGCTTAACAATCCGGGCCGGTCGCGACCCGACACATCGATCACCGTATAAGATTGCGACGCATCGTCGGAAATTGTGACACGCGGCTGGACGATGAATGCCGCTTTGCGCTGGTTCTGACGCATGCTGACCTTTTGTGGGCCATCCTCGCTTTCAAGCGCTTTTTGAACCGCCTTCTCCAGCCGGTCGAGGCGATTTCGATCGCCATGTGCAAAAGGATTGCCCTCGCCATCTTCGAGCACAAAGACGTCAATGATGCGACCGGAGGGGCCGGTGAAGACTTGTGCGGCAACCGTATGCGCGCCAAGCGCACCGAGTGCGCTGGTCAGGCGGGCGAACAGGCCCACGCCATCCGGAGCGGAGACAAACAGGACGGTGCGGCCTTCTTCGCGCGAATGGGCTTCGATGATCGTTCCTTGATTTGATTGCAGCTTGCGGGCGTGCTCGACAAGGACTTCAGCCTCAAAGCCTGTCCAGTAAGCCTCATCCATTTCGAGCATCACCTTGGGCAATGCGCCAACCTGATCGAAGACCAGCTCGCGATTGGCTTCGGCGCGGGCCTTAAGTTCCGCTGTGACGCTTGATTCGTCGGTTCGTCCGCCCCGCAGTGCGGCTTCAGTATTGTGATATAAGTCGCCGAGAAGCTGACCTTTCCAAGTGTTCCAAACATTCGGTCCGACCGCCCGAATATCTGCCACTGTAAGAATGTAGAGGAGACGTAAATGCTCCAAATCCATCACTTTTTCAGCGAAGGTCACAATCGTTCTTGGATCCGCAATGTCTCGCTTTTGGGCGGTCTCACTCATCTCCAAATGATTGCCGACAAGCCAGGCGACGAGTTCGGTTTCTGCCTGATCCAGTCCTAGGCGTTTACAGGCGCGTCGTGCGGTCTTCATACCTTCGATTTGCTGATCGCCGAGTCCCTTTCCGGTATCATGCAAGAGCATTGCGAGATAAAGCGCACGCCGGTTTTCAATCTTTTCGAAAAGCTGATGCGCGAGCGAGAAGCCTTCTTCTCCCTGATCCATTTGCGAGATGAATTCGAGCGCGCGTATTGTATGCTCATCCACCGTATAATGGTGGTACATATTGAACTGTGTCTGTGCGACGATACCGCCAAATTCCGGTTGAAACCGTCCGAGGACACCGGCTTCATTCATGCGATTGAGCGTCAGGCCCAAATTCTTGCTGTTCAGCAAGATGTCCAAGAAGACCGCGACCATTTTTGCGTCGGTCCGGGTTTTGGCATTGATGATTTTGACATTCCGGGTCACTTGCGCGAGCGCATCCGGGTGCACGTCT